>JAOZOM010000047.1 GCA_029933275.1 Anaerolineales bacterium
CCGTTGGCGTTTGGCGCAGGGATGCGCGACATGGCGATGGCGAGGATTTTCATTTGCTATTTAATCTACCCCAAAATCTCCACTTTATCTTCGAGATTTGGCACGGAGCAGAGAAAAACAAAAGGCTCATCGCCAATCGTTTCGTAGGAGTGGGGCAATCCGGCGGGAATGTAGAGAACGCGGTCTTTTTCAACCTCATAAACTTCATCGCCGAGACGAACTTTGCCGCGTCCGCTGAGAACAAGTTGTTCATGTTCAACGGTGTTCGTATGGAGAGGCATTGATCCACCGGGTTGCATCGTAAAACGGCGCATCGCAAAATGGGGGGCTTCTTCGGGTGAAATCAAAACTTGGATGGTGGTTTTGACTGCCGAGCTAATTTTTGTGGCTTCTACGTCTGAAAATTTTTTAACGAGCATGTTAGTCTCCTTTTTTAGGTAAATCTGCTTATGCTTTTTCTACTCTTCCCTTTTCAACTTGCCAAACCGTGGCTTCCTTTACGAAATTTTCGGTGAAAAGTTGCAAGTCGGTCGTGGTAAGTAGGCTTTGTTCACTTTTGTCTAAATAGCCGAGTAAATCGTGGCGGCGTTGCGGGTCGAGTTCCGCCATTACTTCATCGAGCAAAATCAGGGGCCACTCGCCAGAGCGATTTTTCATCCAATCGACTTCGGCGAGTTTGAGCGAGAGCAGGGCTGTCCGCATTTGACCGCGCGAGCCGTAATCACCCAAATCGATGCCGTTGGCGAGAAAACGAAGTTCGTCGCGATGTGGTCCAATTGTGGTGATGCCGCGAGCGATTTCTTCGGTGCGCAAAGCTGTCAAACGCTCGACAAAGCCTTTTTTAATGGAATCAAGTTCAATTCCAGAGCGATCCGCGGCTGTATCCAATTTGAGAGGATATTGGTTTTGTGGATTTGGGAGGGGATCGTAAGCCGGTCGATAGGCGAGTCGCAGAATCTCATCCCCGTGCGTTAACTCGTGGTGAACACGTGCCGCGAGAGATTCTAACTCGTTTATGGCTTGAATCCGCCAAAATATCAGTTTTGCCCCCCGATCTGTTACCGTTTCATCCCAATACTCAAGCTGATTCGGGTCCCCGCCGCGCTCGGCGAGTTGTTTGAGCAGCGCATTGCGTTGGGTGATGGCTTGCGCGTATTCGCTGAGGGTGCGCGCATACGCGGGGATGATTTGAGCGAGGGTCTGGTTGAGATAACGGCGGCGTTCGCTGGGGCTACCCTCTACGATTTGTGACATCTGCGGGACAAAAAGCACCGCATTGAAATGTCCAATTGCCTCGCTGGCGGTGCGTTTCACGCCATCCAGCAGAATTTCTTTGCGGAGCCGTTTGCCGTTTACGCCAACCGGCTCGTAGATAAGACGCACTTCAAGGCGATGTCGCGTACCTTTGCGCTGAAAATCTGCCACGATGCGCCCAACGGTAAGATTGTTGCCGCGCGCGGCGATAAAATTGACCAGTTGTCTATCCGTATGCGTTTGGAAGGAGGTGAAGGCAGCAAGAAAGTAAATCGCTTCGAGGACGCTGGTTTTTCCCTGTGCATTCTTTCCGACTAACAAAAGAGACTGCCGTGGAAGTTCCATATCCAGGCGGGCGAAATTGCGGAAGTTAGTCAGGGAGAGGTGGGTTAAATACATTTTCTACCCCACAAAGACATAAAGGTCGCAAAGAAAACTTTGTGTACTCTCTGTCTCAGTGGTGAATTAGACATTATCTACATAATCATCATCAGCTTGCCAGATGCTTTCAGCAAGATCGGTGAAGAGGACTCCATGCAGATGGTTGATCTCATGCTGAAAGATGCGCGCCACCCAACCATTGAGCTTATATTTGACATTTTTCCCGTTGCGGTTCTGTCCTTTAACGATAATGGATACAGAACGCTCCACATCGCCGACAATGCCGGGGATGGAGAGACAGCCCTCCACGCCCATCACTTTTTCATCGGAGGCGCGGGTAATTTCTGGATTGACGACCGCGTAAAGCTGAGAAGGAGCTTCTTCATCCTCTTCATCGCCAAACTCAATGATGATTACTTTTTCGAGAACGCCGATTTGCGGTGCGGCAAGCCCAACGCCGGGCGCGTCTCGCATGGTTTCTACCATATCGTCAATTAGGGTTTTGAGATTTTTATCAAATTTTGTCACCTTATGAGATTTTTTCCGCAAAACTTCATTCGGGACGGTAATTACTTTTCTAAGAGTCATTTTTTGCCTTCTGTTTTTTCGCATTGCGTCTTGGTTTTACAGAACACACATACGCTTTGCGAGAAAAAAATTATATTTAAAATGAAGATATCTTTCTTTGAGCATTTAAGTCTTTTCCTTCATGATTTTACCCGATTTTAGGAAGAAGGGCTGAGATGAGAGTGAAAGTTTAATGATATACTTTTGAAAATTCATTCACCCCATCATATAAGAGGTCTGGCATGAAAGTAACCGTCCTTCAAGAAAATTTATCACACGGTTTGGGCATTGTTTCCCGCGCCGTTTCACCCCGTAGCACGCTCCCTGTTTTGGCGAATATCTTAATCGCTACCGATGAGGGACGTTTACGTCTCTCCGCAACAAATTTAGAGTTGGGCATCACCGCTTGGATACCAGCCAAGGTCGAGGATGAGGGTTCGACAACAATCCCCTCACGTACTTTTTCTGATTTGGTCAACACTTTGCCCGGCGATCAGGTTTTACTAAATTTGGACGACGAAACGCAAACGATGAATATCCGTAGTGGCGCATCCACAAATGATATTAAGGGAATTGATGCCGATGAGTTCCCTCCCTTGACTGCGCCAGATATGGAGGGGGCGATTCAACTCAACGTGGCGGATTTCAAAGAGATGATTCACCAAGTCGCATTTGCGGCTTCGACAGACGAAGCGCGTCCTGTTTTGATGGGTGTTTTAATGACCGTGAGCGGCGATCAAATCGTGATGGCTTCGGCAGACGGCTTCCGTTTATCGGTTCGCAAAGCGACTCTTTCTGCTCCAGTTGAGAAAGCGGTTAATGCGATTATCCCTGCACGTGCATTGAGCGAATTAGCCCGAATTGCCGGGGATAGCGATACGATCTCGATGGTTGTTCCTGAAGGGCGCGGGCAGGTGATTTTCAGAGTTAAAGATGCGGAATTAGTCTCACAACTGATAGAGGGAACTTTCCCCGATTATGAACAAATTATCCCGCGCTCTTATAAATCGCGGACATTGATTTCGACCGCAGCATTGCTCAAGGCGTGCAAGCAAGCTGAAATCTTCGCACGAGACGGGACAAACGTGGCTCGGTTAGAGATCAAAGCAGCCGAGAATGATATGGAACCAAGCGAGGTGGAGATTTCCGCTCAATCGGAGGAAACCGGCTCGAACGAGACGATTGTCGAGGCGACTGTAGACGGAATCGGCTTGTTGATCGCGTTTAATGTCAAATTCCTACGCGAGGTTTTAGAGATTATCAAAACGCCGAATGTGGCTCTTGAAACCTCCGCTCCCAATGCGCCCGGGGTGGTTCGTCCGGTTGGCGATGATGATTTTACGCATGTCATCATGCCGATGCACTTGGG
The DNA here is from genome assembly GCA_029933275.1 of Anaerolineales bacterium. Lineage (GTDB taxonomy): Bacteria > Chloroflexota > Anaerolineae > Anaerolineales > Villigracilaceae > Desulfolinea. Next base: position 3,572 of record JAOZOM010000047.1, read on the forward strand.
GTAATTTTTTAAAATTCTCTAATCAAAATGTCAGGGAAATAATACCCTGACATTTTTTATATCTCATGGTGATTTTATGTCTTTAGGGCTTCCTGCTTTAAATCGTATTTTGAATATCTATTTAACGCTCAATCGCTACCCCGTTTTAAGTACAAGGATTCGAGCGAGAATGCGAAAAAAGCTTTTTAAGAGCAAGGCGGTTTCGCGGAAGAAATTTAATGCCGAAGCACACGAGAAAGCGATTTTATCGCAATCACGCGAGGGTTTACGCGATCCCTTTTCAGAGGAATCTTCCGAAACTTGGGAATTACGTCTCTCACGCGTGCGGGACTCTCTCACAGATTTCTATTTTGCCTATCATTTTCCGCCAGAATTGCTGGATGAGATTGTTATCAAAATTCTTTCGGAACACGGCACCCCCCTCCTCGAACTTGATGAGGATCGATTTGACTTCTTGCCGCCCGAGCTGGCTCTTGATAACGCAACCACGTTGGAAAATCTCCCATCCGAAAAACGGAGCAATTTTGAACCGCGTCTGAAAGATACCAAAGTTGTTCTGATTCGCAAATTGATTAGCGATCAACTCGCGTATATCAATATCGCGAAAAAATGGTTCAAAATCTCAGATTTGAAGAAAATTCGCGATCGGACGATTGGACCAGGAAAAATCGGCGGAAAAGCCGCGGGGATGTTGCTGGCGGCGCGTATCCTTTCAGAAGTTGCCCCGAATGAGATTAAAAAACATATTCGCACTCCCGATTCTTATTATCTCGGCTCCGGCGTGATGTATGAGATGATGGAATATAGCGGATTGATGAAATGGGCAGACCAAAAATATAAACCTGAGGCACAAATTCGCGCCGAACATCCGCATTTGGAAAAAGAATTCCTTCAAGCGAAATTTCCCGATGAAATTGCCGAACGCTTAGAAGATTTAATTGAAAAAGCAGGAAAACGTCCGATGATTGTCCGCTCTTCGAGTTTGCTCGAAGATAATTTTGGACACTCTTTTGCTGGAAAATACGAAAGCTATTTTTGCCCCAATCAAGGAAATTCCGAAGAAAATCTCGACTATCTTTCTAAATCGATAGCTCGTGTTTACGCAAGTGCACTTCGCGCTGAACCGATTATCTATCGGCAACAAACGGGATTAATTGATTACGACGAGCGGATTGCCATCTTAATCCAATTTGTGGAGGGAGAAAAAGCGGGAGATTATTTTCTTCCACATGGGGCAGGCGTTGCTTTTAGCCGTAACCTTTATCGCTGGTCGCCAGAGATTCGGCGCGAGGATGGTTTCCTCCGTCTCGTTTGGGGCTTGGGAACGCGTGCTGTAGATCAAACCGGCAACGATTATCCGCGCCTTGTCGCGTTGAGCCGCCCGCTTTTGCATCCCGCCGATGGGATTAAAGCCATTCAACGCTACTCACAACAATATGTGGATTTGATTGATCTCAAAGCAAATGAATTTACCTCCCTGCCGGTTAGCGAAGTCGTCAATTCTCGTTATGCGCCGCTACGCTATATCGCCCAAAATGTTGAAGACGGCTACCTCTCTGCGCTACGCACAAATTTAATTGATAAAGATAAATTAGTACTCACTTTTGATGAATTGCTACGCCGCACGCGTTTCGCCGAGGAAATGAAAATCTCTCTACAACTGCTCGAAGAACATTATAAATCGCCCGTAGATACTGAGTTTTCTATTAAAATTCTCAACCCCAGAGAGGTGCAACCCGAAGTTGAAATCACCATTTTACAATGTCGCCCGCAAAGCCATATCAAAGAAAATAACGAAGTTCACTTGCCCACAAAAATCGGTAAGAAGCGCATTGTTTTCTCTACAAAGCGGATGGTGCCGCGCGGTAGCGTCACAGGAATTCGCTATGTCCTCTTCGTCTCACCCGAGGGATATTTCAGCCTAGAAACGCAAATAGAGCGGAATAAATTGGAAAGGGCGATTGGTCACCTTAACGCGGCTTTGGAGGAGGAGAATTACATTGCCGTTGGTCCCGGACGTTGGGGAACATCGTCCCCGGATTTGGGCGTGCATATCGGCTACGCAGACATCTATAACACCCGAGCATTGGTAGAGCTTTCCGGCGAGGGCGTTGGGACAGCTCCCGAACCTTCTTTCGGGACGCATTTTTTTCAAGATTTAATGGAAGCGGAGATTTACCCTCTCGCCGTCTATCTTGATGATGAAGATGCAATTTTCAACCGAAAATTCTTCTATAAAACAAAAAATCGCCTGCAAGATTGGATCAGTGCAGACGAGAATTTGCTCAAATGCTTAAGGCTAATTGCAGTCAACGATTTTCGCCCCGAGCATCATCTTGACCTCGTCATGGATGATGAAAAAGGGCGCGCAGTCGCGTATTTGGAGAGAGATGAAGAACAAGTCTATTTCGGTGGGTTATAGCCGAAACGGCGCAAATAGCTTTCGTTATTTCGCCAATCTTTAAGCATCTTCACGCGTAAATTTAGGAAGACTTTGCGTCCGCTCATTGCTTCAATTTCTTTACGAGCAGCAGAACCAATTTTTTTGAGCGTTTTGCCGCCCTCGCCGATGACGATTCCCTTTTGCGAATCTCGCTCGACAAAAAGGGTCGCGGCGATATAGGCACCTTTGTCACCACGCTCGGTGAACTCGTCTACGCGGACAGCAATGCTGTGCGGGATTTCGTGACGGAGGAAAATTAGACAGGCTTCACGAATCAGTTCAGCGGCAATTTCGCGTTCGTAGAGATCAGTTACCTGCTCAGCGGGGAAATCGGGAGGGCGTTCTTCGAGATTCTCAATAATTATTTCAAGGAGTTCATCGCGACCATCGCCACGCGTCGCGGAGAGGGGGAGAACCAGCTCGGCGGCGGGAAAAAGCTCACGATAGCGGCTTTGGCTAGATTCTGTTTCTTCTCGCGTTAATCTGTCCGTTTTATTGGTAGCAAGCAAGAGCGGGGGGCGATGCGAAATTTCCAAAAGCAACGCGGCGATTTTTTTATCCTCTTCTGTCGGATTAACGGAAGCATCCACCAGCCAGAGAATTAAATCCACCCCATCGAGGGCTTCTTCGGCATTTAAATTGAGAGCTTTACCCAATTTATGATGAGGATTATGGATGCCGGGCGTATCCACAAAGATAATTTGCGCTTCGTCTGTGGTCAGAATCCCAAGCTGAGAGCGGCGGGTGGTTTGCGGACGCGGCGAAACGGCGGCGATTTTTTGCCCAAGCAGAGCATTGATGAGGGTAGATTTGCCAACATTGGGACGACCAATGACAGCAACAAAACCAGAGCGGAAGGTATCATTCATAGGGTTTTATATTAAAGGTTGAAGGTTTGAAAGTTGATAGGAAATGAAAATTAAATAACTTATCCACAAAGTCGCACGAAGAAACACGAAGTTTTTATGTTAAAAAACAAGTTTTAATTGCGGCTTCTAGGAGGAGTTTATCACGAAAACTCAGGGACGCGGAGATGCTTTTTCTAAAGCACCTATAAGAGCCTCGACACTGATGGGTTTGCTGATGTAATCATCCATGCCGCGAGCGATGTATTTTTCACGGTCGCCTTCGAGGGCGTGGGCGGTCATGGCAATGATATAGGGCTGTTTTTCGAGTGTAAAATTTTCACGGATATGCTTGGTAGCTTCATCACCGTCCATTTCGGGCATTTGAATATCCATGAAAACAACATCATATTTTTCCTTTTTGAGGGCATCGAGAGCCTCGATTCCATTCTTGGCGATGTCTATGCTATAGCCCAAACGCTCGAGAAGTTTCTGGGCTACCTTTTGATTGATTAAATTATCTTCAGCGAGCAAAATGCGTAGCGGATTTCTTTCTCCGAGCGCAAAATCAATCTTGGTTTTCTCTTTTGGCTTAATCTCTTTCGCTTCTTCAACCAAAATCGTAAAAAAGAAAGTCGAGCCTTTCCCCTCCTCGCTCTCGACCCACATTGTTCCGCCCATCTTCTCCGCCAACTCGCGGCTAATCGCCAAACCTAACCCTGTGCCGCCATATTTGCGCGTTGTCGAAGAATCCACTTGGCTAAAACTCTCAAAAAGTTTACCTATTTTATCTTCGGGGATGCCGATTCCCTTATCTCGGATGCTAAAAACTAGCTCGTGCTGATTATTTCCAGTGCCGCGGCTTCGGATATTAACCACGATATCGCCCTCCTCCGTGAACTTGATCGCGTTGTTCAGCAGATTCACGAGGATTTGCCGTAGGCGCGTTATATCCCCGACAACGACAGACGGGGTGCCTTTCTCGATAGCGTATACCAGCTTGAGTTTTTTCCTAGTAGCATTCTCAGTAAGAAGTGCAATAGCATCCTCCACGCAACCGCTAAGGCTGAAGGGCTGATGCTCCAATTTCATTTTTCCAGCTTCGATTTTGGAGAAATCCAAAATATCGTTGATCACGCTGAGCAATGTATCGCTCCCACTGCGAATCGTGGTGATGAAATCCTCCTGTTCGGCGTTGAGAGGCGTATCCATCATTAGAGCAGTCATCCCATAAATCGCGTTCAAAGGTGTGCGGATTTCATGACTCATATTTGCGAGAAAATCGGCTTTTGCTTTAGCGGCAGCTTCAGCCGCGTCTTTTGCTTTTTCGAGTTCCAAGGTCGCTTTTTTGCGTTTGGTAATATCTTCTTTCACCGAGACATAATGCGTAATATCGCCCTCGCTATTTGCTACAGGCGAAATCGAAGCCGATTCCCAGAAAAAATCTCCGGCTTTATTTTTATTACAAAGTTCACCGTGCCAGACTTTACCTGCGATGAGCGTATCCCAAATGTTTTTATAAAATGCGGCATCATGCACACCAGATTTTAAGATACGGGGATTCTTCGTCAAAGCCTCTTCGCGCGTATATCCCGTTACTTTCGTAAAAGCGGGGTTCACATATTCAATCCTGCCTTCTAAATCTGTAATCACAACTGAGGTGGGACTTTGTGTAATTGCGCGCGATAATTTATGCAACTCCGCTTCGGCATTTTTTCTTTCGGTAATATCAAGAGAATACTCAATCATCTGATGAACCTGCCCGCGCGCATTAAAAATAGGATAGCCATGAATCTCAAAATGCTTAATCTTCCCATTCTTGTCATGGTGGATATGTTCCACGCGAACCGCTTTTCTTTGCTCCACAACCTCTTTAAGCGGACAAGGGGCTGATTTTCCTTGACAAGGTATTTCTCTTTGATGTGTCAGAGAATAGCATGTCGTTGCGCTTTCTATTGCCTTATCCCTACGCGCGGCAGAGTTAGCGATTTCAATAGAGTAATCCTCTACATTTACCACATAAAAAGGTTGCGAAAACGATTCTATAACATGAGAAAGAAATTGATGATGTCTCTTTAACTCATTTTCAATCTTCTTTTGTTCAGTTATATCTCGCACCACAACTAGCAACCTCTTCCTGTTTTCTATCATCTGGATACGCCCAGACACTGAAACAGGGAAGTACTCTCCGTTCGAGCGGATATTAACAGTCTCAAAGGGTTCCTTCAGTAAATTCTTTTCATTCGTTTCATCAGGGACCAAAGCCTGATATTCAGGAGGCACCATATCCCAAACCGTTTTTGTCAAGAATTCCTCCCGTTCCCACCCAAAAATTTCACAGGCACGCATATTAACGTCTAAAACATCTCCCCTTGTCGACTCTACAAAAATAGCATCATTTACTCCGTCAAAAATGCTACGATACCAAGATTCCGCTTGAGCCAATTTCTGCTCTACTTCTTTTCGTTCTCTCAACTCTTTCTTTATTTGCCTATCTTTATCCGTTGTCCAGCCTGCAAAAACGCCGAGCAAGGTCAAATAAATAGAGCCGATGATAATTCCAGGCTCCATCACATCCACCCCCCCCCTAACCTGTGACACCAAAACCAAATTAACCAAAACCGCCAATAAAGCCGTAACCCCGCCACCAACACGTCCAAACGCCCATGCCGCGACAATAATCGGGACAGTAGCGAGAACAATTCCAATCAAACCTATAGCATTAAAACTAAAACTGAAGACTAACGCGTGGATAAGAAATAAAAGAAAAATTACGGCAATTTTAGATACATATTTTTTCAAGTTCATAAGATTTCTCCCAAAAAGGAGTAGTGCATAAAATTGAACTTTTGACAAAAAGGGTGGAACTGCGAGAAAATATGGAGCATGAATGCTCAAATAAATGCCACCAAATTTACGCAGTTCCGTCAAGAAGTTTACCAGAATTTTTCTAGGCTCGAAGATGCCTCTATGGATTTGATAGACGCTTTATGTAGCACGCCAAACGCTCGCTCAGTACCGGAATTATCTCTATCTGCACATTATCACCGTGAGCATAGCTCAATCTATAAAACCATCGAAAAAAGTAAAACGATGAGGGTGCCGCTTCACTCTCTTGCGTCATCGCTAATCCCTTCTCCAAGAAAACGTCTATTTTGGCTTTTTGCCTTAGACGCTACGCCACAAAAACGCCAATTTGCACGTTCACTAAGAGACAGAGGCTATATCTATTATCCGAACCCCGTTGGGAGAAACAAGCCAATTTCAATTGGTCATGAATACTCAACTGTTGCGGTTCTACCAGAAAGAAGAGAGAATTTATCTCGTTCTTGGGTTATCCCGATCGCGGGGAGACGTGTCCGCTCAGATGAAGACAAAGAATTGGTTGGAGCAGAGCAACTCAATGCCATATTGGATGATGAAAAACAACCGTGGCATGAAGAGTTGGTCGTTGAAGTTGGAGACAGCCGATACAGCAAAGCAGAATATCTACATGCGGTACACAAAATTCAGCCGAATTTGGTTTCTGTAGTGAAGGTTCGCGGGAACAGAAAGCTATATAATTTTATTGCGCCACCAGGAGAGAATCCGCCTAATCGCCCTAAATTCAGGGGAGAGCCTTTCAAATTAGATGATCCGAGCACACATAGACCGCCTGATGCCAGAGCTGAATTCGAAGTAGAAAAAAAGAAAGGCAAAGTCTATAAAATTGTCTAGCTACCTGACAATTTCATGGATCGCATTTTTTTGCATCACGCAAAGCCGCTAAGACGCAAAGTTTTTAAGTTTTTCTTGGCGATTTTGCGGCTTTGCGTGAGATTTAAGAAACCGTTTAACCAAAGTGTCAGGTGGCTAGTAAAATTGTTATGGAAATGTGGAAGTCGATGGTAATGTCGGACAAGAATAAGCCA
>JAOZOM010000260.1 GCA_029933275.1 Anaerolineales bacterium
GAAAGAATATATTGCCCAAAAAGAATATATTTTCCCACCCGAACCATCCATGCGACTCGTGACAGACACGATTGAGTTTGGGGCGAATGAACTCCCGCTGTGGAATACGATTAGCATCTCTGGCTACCATATCCGTGAAGCTGGTTCGACTGCCGCACAGGAATTGGCGTTCACTTTGGCTGATGGGTTTGAATATGTGCGTTGGGCATTGGAGCGCGGGCTTGATATTGATGATTTTGCGCCGCGTCTCTCGCTTTTCTTCAACTCACATAATGATTTCTTTGAAGAGATTGCCAAGTTCCGCGCGGCGCGGCGGATTTGGGCGCGTGAGATGAAAGAGACTTTCGGCGCGAAGAATCCACGCTCGTGGCTGATGCGATTCCACACCCAAACAGCGGGCGCATCGTTGACGGCGCAGCAACCGCAAATCAACGTGGTGCGCGTAGCCTTGCAAGCTCTCGCGGGCGTTTTGGGTGGGACACAATCTCTTCATACGAATAGTTTGGATGAAGCTCTTGCATTGCCTTCCGCGGAAGCTGTGACCATTGCGCTTCGCACCCAGCAAATTATCGCCGAAGAATCGGGCGTGACGAATACCATTGATCCGCTTGGTGGGTCTTATTTTGTGGAGGCGCAGACTAATCATATCGAAGCACAGGCTTATGATTATTTCCGCAGAATTGAAGATTTAGGCGGTATGTTACCCGCTATCGAAAAAGGATTCTTCCAAAGCGAAATTTCAGATGCAGCATATCGCTATCAACGTGAGATTGACCAGAATGTACGGCGTGTGGTTGGCGTGAATGCTTATAATGAAGAAAAAGATGTAAAAATCCCCATTTTGAAAATGGATCCTGAGGGTTACGAAAAGCAGAAGGCGCGCTTGGACGAAATCCGCAAGACGCGGGATAATGCGAAAGTGACGAAATCATTAGAACGTCTCAAAAATGCCTGCAAAGGGACGGAGAATACGATGCCCTTTATTCTCGATTCTGTGCGTGAGTATGCTACGCTCGGCGAAATTGTGAATGTGATGAAGGATGTCTTTGGGGGGTATGAGGAGCCGACTTGGATTTAGGTTTTTAGGGATCAAGTATCAGGAAAAGATGGAACGCGGATTTGCGCGGATTTGAAAACTAAAAAGATTTTTAATCCGCGTAAATCCATTTTACTAGCGAGAATCTGCGTTCTGTTTTTATTTATCCTAAAGCAAGAAAACGTTTTTCTCCTTACATTTCATTACCATCTCGGGTGACCAAATGCTCGATTGAACCTCGCCGATGTGCGCTTTCCGCAAAAAATACATGCACAAACGCGACTGCCCAATCCCACCACCCATCGAGAGCGGTAGTTCTCCGTTCAACAGACGACGATGGAAGAGTAAATCCTTGCGGTCTTCCGCGCCTGCTATCTCCAGTTGGTGTAGCAAAGCAGCTTCATCTACACGGATGCCCATCGAAGAGATTTCGTAAGATGTTTCCAAAACTTTGTTCCAGACGATGATGTCTCCGTTCATGCCGCGATAGCCTTCGCTCGTTTCTGTCGTCCAATCATCATAATCGGGAGCGCGCCCGTCGTGCGGCTTGCCATCTGCCAAATCTGCCCCGATCCCGATGATAAACACTGCCCCATACTTGCGAGCGACTTCTTCCTCCCGCTCTTGCGGTGTTAGGCTCGGATACTCCTTCTGCAAATCTTCTGCATGGATGAAGGTAATTTCATCAGGAAATTCTGGCTCAAAGCAGGGATAATGGTCATAAACATGGAACTCTGTGCGTTTCATCACTGAAAATATCTGCCGAACAGTTTTTTTCAATAACGCAAGCGAGCGTTCTTCCGCACAAATTACGCGCTCCCAATCCCATTGATCGACATAGAGCGAGTGGATATTATCCAACACCTCGCTAGGACGGATAGCGTTCATATCGGTATACAGCCCATAGCCTTGCGCGATATCATAATCTGCCAGCATCATCCGCTTCCACTTAGCGAGGGATTGCACGATTTCAGCAGTTTGACCATGAATGTCGTTAATCGGAAAAGAGACCGGTGCCTCGATTCCATTTAAGTCATCGTTGACGCCCGTCCCTTTCAATACAAAAAGCGGAGCGGTCACACGTCTTAGCCGCAGTTCAGTAGAAAGGTTGGATTCAAAGAAGTCTTTAACCAATTTAATTGCCTTCTCTGTTTGTTTAACATCCAAAGGCGAGCGATAATCGGGTGAAACGGTAAATGCACACATGATAAATCTCCTGTTATTGGGGGGATAAAATAAAAAAACGCCCTCCGCATAAGCGATGGGCGTTTAGTTGAAAAGTTAGTTTGTCTAAAATCTAATCAATAGCAAAGCTTCGCCTAACGCCCTCGGGGAGGTCGTTATTGTTATTATTATTACGATTGAAAATAATGGCAAAGCGGATATCAGTCATTTCTACCTCAGAATTTCGGAGATTATACCCCATTAAATTACTAAACGGATTTGAGCTAAACAAATTTTCATATTTTAGCAAAGAAAACAAAACAAATGTGCTATACTAATCTTTCGCATATTTTTTCATTTAAAGGTACTTTTATGCAAAAAAACGTAATCCGTGTGGTTGGGGCACGCGTTCATAATCTTAAAAATATCACTGTTGAGATCCCACGAGACAAGTTTGTTGTCATCACGGGACTCTCCGGTTCGGGCAAATCTTCGCTGGCTTTCGATACGATTTTTGCCGAGGGGCAGCGACGTTATGTCGAGTCGCTTTCGGCGTATGCGCGGCAATTTATCGGGCAGATGGATA
>JAOZOM010000048.1 GCA_029933275.1 Anaerolineales bacterium
CCAAAAGCAAAGCGTAAGGTTTTAGTCTTTTTTGCTTTGAGATTCATTATTGGAAGTTTATCGTTACGAAAATCTAGTTTTAGATGGAAGGGTAAAAAAATGTTTAGGCGTTATTCTGTCAACTTTGAGTTATTCTCTATTTTCTTAGATGGATTCTCTGTATTTGTTGCGCTTGTTTTGACTAGCTTTGCGCACCTCTGGTTAGCTGGATTTTTGTTTTTTACAAAAAAAATCTGCAACTTGGAACTGCCGATTTTTTATTATGCGGTTTTTCCCGTGATATGGATTTATCTTAATCTCGGTTTGTCTTTATATGATGGGCGCAAGAATATGCGCTATGCAGACGAATTTTTGCGGCTAATTTTGAGCTCCCTTTTAGCAACAATCAGTTTAGCGGGGTTACTTTATTTTGTCCCGACTGTTTTCGCTCGTTCATTATTTATCGTGTTCATATTAATCGCCATTTTTTTTATGGGAATATGGCGGGTTTTTATCCGTCTTTATTGGCGGAAACAGTATTCGCATAAACAAGAACTACGGCGTATATTAATTGTAGGCTGTGGAAATACTGGACGAAAAGTAGCCTCCCAGTTCACTCGCCCGCCAGCGTCAAATTTGGAGATAGTCGGCTTTTTGGATGATGACCCTGAAAAATTAAAAAATACGCCTGATATTCTCGGCTCAACAAATGACCTTGAAAGAGTGGTTGATTTTTACAATGTCAATATCTTGGTCATTGCGCTTCCGGCGAGAGCTTTTTCACTTGAATCTAATATTGTGGATCGGTTGCGGATGAAACCCGTGAAAATCTGGATTGTCCCTAATGCACATCGCCTATCATTATTTCAATGTGATGTTATTGATCATTTATCGTCTGTCGGTGTCCCGCTTATTGATGTTCGCGCTCCCTCCATCTCTGATGAGCAGCGATTGCACAAACGTATCTTTGACCTTATCGTCTCCTCGGCGATGATTACCGTCACATTGCCTTTTATGATCCTTATCGCTATATTGGTTAAATTGGATAGCCCGGGTCCAATCTTCTTTCGACAGAAACGGGTCGGGGAGAATACGCAACCTTTTGAGATGCTCAAATTCCGCACGATGGTTCAAAATGCCGAGAAACTCGCCTCTCAAGTTGTAAAAACCGATGAGCGAGGTAATACTTTGCATAAACATCGTAACGATCCGCGTATTACCCGACTTGGTCACTTTTTAAGACGCTACAGTCTTGACGAACTTCCTCAGGCATTTAACGTATTGCTTGGGCAAATGAGTCTGGTTGGTCCGAGACCAGAAATGCCTTATTTGGTAGAAAAATATAAAAGCTGGCAATATGTACGCTTTACCCTGCCTCAGGGCATGACCGGCTGGTGGCAAATCACGGGACGAAGCGATAAACCCATGCACCTTAATACTGAAGACGATTTGTATTATATAGAAAATTATTCAATCTGGTTGGATATCAAGATTATCTTGAAAACAGTCAATATCGTCATCTCAGGGCGAGGTGCCTATTAGTGGATATGAAACCGCGCCGCGCGTGGTTTGGGCTTGCCTGTTGTAAACAAGCGGATACTTAGTGTGAGCAGAAAAGTAGCAAAAGAAATTACTCTAGGAGATAATACAATGCATCAAGAAGAAAATCTGCTAATTTTTCTACATATCGTTAAAGCAGGTGGAACCTCCCTAAGGTGGGCATTGGAAGAGCAATTTCCTTGCAAGAATGTTTTGAGATGCTACGAATCAAAAGGATGTACACTTGATCAGGTTTCTGCAATTCCAGAGAAAAAGAGAAAAAAGTTTCAGTTTTTTGTTTCTCACTATAGTTTCGGCACTCACGAACTTTTTCCTCAGCCAGCCTCGTATATTACTATGTTACGCGAGCCGATTGCTCGGTCAATTTCTCAATACTATTCATTTATTTATGAAGATCCCAAAGGTAAATGGAACAATAGTGTACGTAGTATTGCCGGCTATATTCATAATATGAAAAGAATAAAACATGATAATTTACAGCTTCGATATATTGCAAATCTTTTGCAGGAAGAGGAATTGACCCCCAACCATCTGGAGATTGCTAAAGCTAATCTGGAAAATCACTTTTCAGCAGTTGGTATCACAGAAAGATTCGAAGAATCGCTTGCTCTATTTAGCAAGGTCTTTGGATGGAAAAAGTTAACCTATGTACGGCGAAATATCACAAAATCTAAACCGGTTGACTTTCGCTTAGAGCCCGATTTGTTGAAATTGCTGAATAAGCATAACGAATTGGATTTAGCTCTATATGAATTTTGCTTATCTCTTTTTGATTCTGAATTAGAAAAACATAAGGTTTGTTTTACAAATATCAACTCGGCACAGCAAAACACAATGATGACTAAAGGGCAGCTATATTTCAGAAGGGCTTTTAGAAAGGTGCAGAGAAAAATACTTCGATTGCCGTGATGTTTCATAGAACACTTTCTTTGCGACAGATTACTTTTAACAGCACTCAAGCTGAATTCAAGTGCGATGCAAGGCTTTTCATCCAATAAGAGAATCGCGCGAGGTGTAATGAATGAATAATTTTGCTGGAGGTAGAACTTATGTGGTTAGGCGATAAACTCTCTGAGTATCACCCAGTGGTTGGACGATGCTTAATCCCAAATATAGACGGGCAGTTGACGCATCCGGAATGGGGTGATTATTCTGTGCAGGCGAATAGCTACGGCTTTCGTTGCAATCATGAATTTTTGCCCGCCAAAGAGCCGGGAATCCGCCGTATTTTGCTTTTTGGGGATTCAAATGCTTTTGGTGATGGTGTCGCCTATGAGACTGGCTTTGCGGGCGGACTGGAGGTGTTGCTCCCTAATGTGGAAATTTACAATTTTGCAATGGCAGGATTTGCTGTAGATCAGCAATATCTGTGTTATCAGGAAATCGGCAGAAAATTTGACCACGACCTTGTTATCATTGCGCCTACAGTTGAAACCATTCGGAAGATAACGGCTCATTTTATCTTGGCGCGAGATGAAAATCTTGAGCAACGGTGTTTAGAGAAACCTTATTATGATGTGATTGATGGTAAGTTGACGCGAGGGCATGTGCCGCCTCGGGAAGAATATATCGATATAAAGACGCTTTCAGATGCAGATAAGGGAAAAGTGTATAAGGCAAATCCATTTGCGGATATAAGGAAATTGCTTGATAAAACCCGCCCGGTGAAAAAACCGAAAAAAAGATTGCGAATTGTGGATAATCTGAATTATTTGTTGAAGAAATCGCCAATCAAGAGAACCATCACGAAGGTACGCCCCTATCCGGAATATGATAATCCAGAGACACCTGCATGGAAAATTATGCGTGCTATTCTATCTGAATGGTCTGAAGCAAGCGAAAAGCCGATATTGATTGTTCCTTTGCCTAGTTTTATTTATGTAAAGGAGCGAGCAGATGCCAGAAATTATCAAATGCGTTTCAAGGAAGTTGAAAAAGAAACCGCTTTTTCAATATACGACCCTCTCCGCGACTTACAAAAACTTTCGCTGAAGAAACGTAGAGAGCTATATTACCTTGAAGGACATCTGACCCCTCAAGGGCATACTTGGATGGCAAAGAAAATAGCACCGCAGGTAAAAAAAATATTAAAACGCTCAAAATAGAAACTGGCAACCTGACAGTTTCTTAGTTTGTCTTCGTATCACCTTGAGCCGTAAAAATGCCTAAAAACTTTGCGTGAAGTGAAGAAACACTGAATGTGGATTATTAGGTCGCTGGAATAAAAAAACAACGGAGGTTTTGAATGTCTAAAGTAGAAAATAAAATTCGCCAGTTCTTGATTGAGAACTTTGTCCTCAGTGATCAAGTGGATGAAATGGGATTTGACGAATCCCTTTTAGAAAAGGGCGTAATTGATTCAACCGGAGTCTTGGAGTTGGTCTTTTTTCTTGAAGAACAATTTGGAATTGAAGTCGATACTTCGGAGGTTCTCCCTGAGAACTTTGATTCGATTAATCGCCTTGCTGCTTATGTGCGACAAAAGCAATAAACCCATTTTGCATAAATTTAAATTTGCAATAAGGGTTTCAGCCCTTTAAAAAACGAGGTAGCATGTGTGGAATTGCGGGCAAGATAAATCTTAAGAAAAGTCAACCGATAGACCCAATGTTGATTTATAAGATGTTGGCAGCCATTCATCATCGCGGTCCGGATGAGAAAGGCGTTTATGCAAACGCGCAGATTGGTTTGGGGAGTGCTCGTTTGTCCATTATCGATTTGGTTAGCGGGAAACAGCCTATCAGCAACGAAGATGGCTCGATCTGGGTGGTGTTCAATGGTGAAATTTATAACTATATTGAATTGCGTGCAGAGTTGGAGTCCGCAGGGCATGTCTTTCGTACCCAAAGCGACACCGAAGTTTTGGTTCATCTTTACGAGGAGCGAAAATCGGATTGGTTGCTTCGGCTAAATGGGCAATTTGCGATTGCTTTATGGGATCAACGAGAAGAGACGTTGATTTTGGCTCGCGATCGATTTGGGATACGACCAATTTATTACACCGAAAAAGAGAATTTTCTTCTTTTTGCTTCTGAAGCGAAAGCCCTTTTCGCACACCCCGGCATTGAGCCGGAGATTGATCCTATTTCTCTCGCACAGATTTTTACTTTTTGGACTACGCTTACTTCCCGTTCCAGTTTTCGGCATATCAAAAGTGTGCCGCCCGGTCATTATGCCAAGATAAAAAGGGGAAAGGTAGAGGTTAATCGTTACTGGCAATTGGATATGGCGTTGAATCAAGATGCGCCAAAATCGCTCAACGAAGCGGCGGAAGAGCTTCGCTGGCTTTTGAACGATTCCATCCGCTTGCGCTTGCGCTCGGATGTGCCAGTCGGCTCTTATCTTAGCGGCGGATTAGATTCTTCTAGTATTAGCGCATTAGCCAGCCAGCAGGCTAAATCAAGATTGAAGACCTTTAGCATCGCTTTTAGCGACCAGTTATTTGATGAATCCCAGCATCAAACCCGAACGAACGAACACCTCGATATTGATAATCGCACTATTCATTCTACGCTTGAAGATATTGGCGCGGTGTTCCCTCAAGTAATTGCTCATGCAGAAATGCCTTTGCTACGGACGGCTCCTGCTCCGATGTTCTTATTATCCAAGATGGTGCATGAGAGTGGTTTCAAAGTTGTGCTGACCGGCGAAGGTGCAGATGAAATTTTGGGTGGCTATAATATTTTCAAGGAGGCGAAAATTCGGCGTTTTTGGGCGCGTCAGCCAAACTCCGAGTGTCGTCCCTTGCTTTTGGAGCGTCTTTATCCTTATTTGAGCAAATCGGCTTTTGGCGGTGTTTACCTGAGAAAATTTTTCGAGAAGAATCTCGGTAACACGGATGATGTTTTCTACTCGCATCGTCTGCGTTGGGAGAATACATCTCGTTGTTTGCAATTTCTTTCCCCTGAAATTCGAGCGGAGATTAAAGGATACGATCCTTTGGCAGAGTTGGCAGAAAACCTCCCGCCTGAGTTCGGAAAATGGAATACTTTTGCGCAAGCGCAATACCTTGAAACGACCGTATTCCTCTCTGGATACTTACTTTCTTCTCAGGGAGATCGGATGGGAATGGCGAACTCGGTGGAGGGGCGGTATCCTTTCCTTGATCCACGTGTGGTTGATTTTTCGGTGGGATTGCCAACGAGCTTCAAGATGCTTGGTTTGCGTGAGAAAGTGGTTCTAAAGCGCGCCATGCGAGATTTGCTCCCCTCTGAAACAATTAATCGTCATAAACAGCCTTATCGCGCACCGATACGATCTGTTTTCTTTGGTAAAAGCAGTCCGGCGTATGTAGAGGAGAATCTCTCTTCGCAAAAATTGAAGGAGACAGGGTTCTTTGACGAGAAAAAGGTAGAGAGATTGAAAACAAAAGGGCGCAGTAGTGGTCGGATTAGTGAAACAGAAGAGATGGCACTTGTTGGCGTTCTCTCTGTTCAGTTATTAAATTCTATGTGGAGGTCCTAATGTCTATTCTTGCAGAAGCTATGCAAATTCAAGCGGGAGAGGAAGTAGCCCGTCTTTCTAAGTGGATGAAAAATCAAATATTCCATGAATTCAAACGGCGCGGCGCGGTGATTGGGGTTAGCGGAGGGATTGATTCTGCGGTCTCGTTGGCTTTAGCGGTTCATGCTTTGGGTAAAAACAGAGTGGTCGCATTGGCTATGCCGGAGCAAGATTCCAGTCCCGATAGCCAAAAATTAGCAGAAGAAATCTCGGAAAAATTTGGCGTTGAATTAGTCGTCAATGATGTTTTCCCGGCTTTAGATGCGATGGGATGCTACGATAAACTAGCCGCCTCCATCAAAGAAACTTTTCCCGATTATGACGCAAGTCAGGATAAAATCAAATTGGTTTTACCGAATAATTTATTAGAAAAGCCCGGTCTAAATATCTTCTCGCTCGCTCTTTTGCGCCCCGGTCAATTGGAGCAGCGTAAAATTTTATCTCCCAAAGCCTATTTGGGCATCGTTGCTGCCTCGAATATGAAGCAGCGTATCCGCATGTTGAGTCTCTATTATCATGCCGAGAAACGCAATTATGCCGTCATCGGAACGGCGAATAAAAACGAGCATGAGCAAGGTTTCTTTGTAAAATATGGGGATGGCGGAGCCGATTTGCAACCCATTCGACATTTGTATAAATCCCAAGTTTATCAACTAGCACGCTACCTCGAAGTCCCGCAAGAAATTATTCAGCGCACCCCGACCACCGATACCTACAGCGCGGAAAGCACGCAGGAGGAGTTCTATTTCCGCGTGCCTTTCGAGTTGCTCGATAAAATTTGGTTGGGGATGGAAGAGGGAATGACAGCAGACGAGGTCGCGAAAGATATGGGCTTAACAGCCGAGCAAGTGCAACGGGTGATGGATGATTTGACGCAGAAGAAGCGCACCACCGAATATTTGCGGACAATTCCTTTGGCTATTTCTTAGGATGAAAAACCGCACAGCGCGTGATTTCCGCTTGGGTGCTGTTTTTTAGCATTTTCTGGCGTGAGCATTTCCGTGTTTACGCCGCGAATTTGCTTGGGTGGGGATACGCAAGCCAAAAACGCGCGCGGTTCGGTTCCATATCCACAAAAAGGAATTATTCTTTTAGTTTGGATTTAATCACTTTGCCGTGCTGATTTGTGGGTAAATCGGAGGTAAAAATGACATCTCTGGGAATCATATAGCGAGCGAGTTGTTTCATGCAGTGGGATATAATTTCCTGTTTGGTGATTGCGGCGTTGGGGCGCAAAACAACAAAAGCGCGAATCGCCTCTCCTCGAAGCGGATCCGGAACCCCGATGACTGCAACAGCCATAACTTCATCCTGTTCCAAAATGCAGGCTTCAATTTTTTGGCTACTGACGCGGTTTCCGTAGGATTTTATGAAATCATCTTTTCTATCGACAATATAAATGAAGCCCTCGTCATCAACCTTTGCCATATCACCGGTTTTTAGGGCGTTGTCGGTAAATTTTTCGGCGTTGGCTTGGGGGTTATTATGATAACCGGGTGAGATGTTTTTTCCGCGTGCAATAATTTCACCAATTTCTTCCGGCTTTACTTCATTACCATCTTTATTGACAACCTTTAATTCTACATTTGGAATGCCGCGCCCAATGGAGTTGAGTTTTGTTTTGAGTAGCTCGGGAGGTAAATAGGATAAGCGGGCGGTCGCTTCTGTTTGCCCGTACATAATGTATATTTTTGTTTGGGGGCGAGTTTGAATTAGCTCTTTGATTAATACTGTTGAGAGTTTTCCGCCGGCTTGTTGTATTTTTTTTAGGGTAGGGAGCTTTCGTTTGGGGAATGTTGAGTTGCGTAGGTAAATCTGAAAAGTTGTGGGGACACCTGCAAAGCCGGTGCAGGCTTTTTCTTCCATTAAATCCAATATTTTTTCAGGGAAGGCGATTGAATCGCCGAGAATGAGAGAAGCCCCTACTTTTAGATGGGTGTGTAGCAGGGATGTGCCGAAGCAATAGTAAAAGGGCAAAATTGTCATCATGCGCTCGTGCCTGTTTAGCTCTAAATACTGGATAATGGAATCGGTATTCGCTTGGATATTGAGATGGGTAATTCTAACGATTCTCGGTTTTCCCGTTGTGCCTGATGTCAGCATCCAAGCGGCATCCTGATTTTTATCAAATTCTAGTGCAGTGCCTGCTAAGACGTGGTGGGATTTGTTTAGTCTCCCTTCTTCAATGACGAGAAGGGATTCGGGGAGTTTAGTTGCATATCTTTTGTATAGTAACTTTTCAACGCATAGAGCTTTGCATCCCGTTTGTTCAATTTGGTCTGTTATTTCATTTACGGGAATCTTTGTGGCAAAAGGGACGGCTATTGCCCCGATTTTCATAGTAGCTAGATAGCTTGCCACCCAAAAGAGAGAGTTTCTTCCCAGTATCCCGATTCTATCGCCAGCGTGTATCCCAAGGGATTGAAATGTATCGACTAAATTGGCTGTTGCGTTTTTTAAATCCCGATAGCTATGCTCTTCCTTCTGTGTGATTAAAACAAGTGAGTCATCGTCAACTTGGGATTTAAGTAGATAATCAGTTATGTTCATTTATCCTCTTTGCCAATAGGTTACGGTCCTGTGACGATATTATCCAAGAAAAGATTGCTTTCATCTTCAATGGGAATCATAGCCCACGCGTTGCGAAAACCAGAGATGTGGTTAGCGATGATTTGGTTATTCATAGAATGGCAATTGCGTGGATTGTAATAATATTGGTAATCAGGGTGGGCTGGATTATCTGGTGGGAGAGCAGCCTCTATTGTGCCACCAGAGCCGATGTAATCATTGCAGGGCCAAGTTATTCTATTCTCGTAGGAGGATATTTGTACCCCCGTTTTTCCTTCGTTGAGGGTTGCTGTGATTGTGTTATTTTGGATGAGATTGCCATCGCCGCCTTGAGAGGCAATCCCGACTAAGACATCTTGGATGGTGTTTTCTTCAATGAGATTTGCATCTGATAAATCCCATTCAAATAAAAGTCCGATACATTCAATCTTGCTCCCTAATCGACTGAAGGTGTTTCCGCGGACGATATTATTATTCCCCAATAGGTTTAACATTTGACACCCATAGGGTGTATCCGACCTATTATTGACTTTGTAAATTTCGTTATTTTCAATGAGATTGAAATTTCCGTTGAATTGCATCCCAGATTCGCGATAAAAACTATAAACGCGATTATCATGCACGTGCCAGTAATCTGTGCTATGTTCTTCCATTAAATGCCAGTTATTCTTAAAAGCCATGATGCCGGACGATGTTTCAACGAAGTCTACTCCTGCCACCTCCCAATAATCACAGTCTGAGGCAACAATTGCTGGAGATTGTGCGCCTTCTAATCCCTGCATTACAATCCCCTTTTGACTTTCAACTCCATTAGATAAGAAATGCGGGGGGACATCTGTACCGATAATCTTTATGTAGTCCGCCTTGGGCGTTTGCCAACTCTCCGGGTGGCTGGGATTGACTGAGCACCGAAATATATTGTAGGTATTATTCTCTGCGTTTTGAATTTTAAGGACAACTTGCTCGTCAGGATAGTTAATAAAAGAAATAGGCTGTGATTGTGTTCCTGAGTTTTGAAATACCCATCCGCCCCTTGGGGGTACGTATTCCCCGCCTCGTACAATGATTGTGTCTCCAGCTATTGCTGTATCGGTTGCTTTTTTTATGGAACGCCATGGATAAGATTCTGTCCCGTTGTAAGTATCATTTCCATTTATGTTATCTACAAAATATTTTTCACCCTCTAAACTAGGGGGTGTTGTAGGTGTTATTGTGATAGTGGGAGGGGGAGGCGTGATTGTGGGCGTTATACTCGTAACTAAACATGAAGATTGAGTGATGACCAGTAGAAATATCCCCCAAGATATAAAAGAAAGTGTTTTGGAAGCGAATGGTCGACCTTTTTCGCGTTTTTTCATCGAAATCTCCTCCGCAATAGTAGTTGAAATCTTCCCTTATTATATCAATATCTTTGTGATTATCACTTTGGGTTTTCTACTCCAATTTTCTTGGAATCAACGAAGGTTGAATAATCTGTTTTTTGGTGATGCTTTTCCCGTTAATGGATGCCATCAGATTGTTTTTTAAGTTTTGATGCCCATTGCATAGAAAGAAGCAAAGGCTCAAAAAAACGGAAAACATAAAAATCGATGTAGATTTGAAGATATGCATTGTCTGTGTTCTATTTTTAAAATCTGTGGAGAGAAGTAAAAAAATGTTAAATTTTTAGCGGATACTTTCAATTAATGCTTGTATCCCCAAAACATATGAATACCAACCAAATCCAGAAATTTTTCCCGCACAAACGGGCGAGATTAGCGATTTATGTCGAAATTCTTCGCGGGCATATACATTAGAAATATGCACTTCTACAACGGGGATTTCTATTGCCGCGATGGCATCGCGGAGGGCAACGGAGGTATGCGTATACCCACCGGGGTTGAAGATGACCCCGTCTGTCCAGAGACGCGCATCTTGCAGGATATCAATTAACGCACCCTCGTGATTCGATTGCTTGCAGGTCACTTCCGCACCCATCTTTTTACCTTCTTCAATTAAGCGGGCATTAAGATCATCAAGAGTCATCGCCCCGTAGATTTCAGGCTCGCGTGTACCGAGCAGATTTAGGTTGGGTCCGTGTAGAACTAAAATTTTCATAATGCATTCTCCAAGTTTTCAACTTCCACATCAA
>JAOZOM010000261.1 GCA_029933275.1 Anaerolineales bacterium
CTCTACTCCTTAAGAAACTCACCTTTTTCTTCAATATAATCTAAAAAGGCGGTAACAACTCGAGGGTCAAAGTGCATACCAGATTGTTCTTGGATATGCTTCAGTGTTTTTTCACGGGACCAAGCCTTTCGGTAAGGACGATCCGAGCGGAGCGCATCCCAAACATCTACAATAGCAAAAAGTCGTGCTGAAAAAGGAATCTGCTCCTCTTTTAATCCCAAGGGGTAGCCACTACCATCCCATTTTTCGTGGTGATAATGAGGGATATCCAATGCTGGGCATAAATATTCGATTTTTGAAAGCCATTCGTAAGCATAAACCGGATGCAAGCGCATTATTTTCCATTCTTCTTCAGTGAGTGCACCCTTTTTCTGCAAAATACGATCAGGCACGCCCATTTTACCAATATCATGTAAGAGCGCACCTCTGCGGATGTTGAGCAATTCATCTTCTCTGATATTAAAAATCTGGGCTAGGTCTGTAGTCATCTCAACCACACGACGACTATGCCCTTCGGTTTCCATATCTTTTAACTCCAGAGCCCCTGCCCACCCTTCGATGGTGGCGTCGTAAGCCCGCGTTAATCGAGTATTCGAGTATTGCAGGTCATTGAATAGAGCAACATTATCAATAGCAATTGCCGCCTGTCCAGCCAAAACATTCAAAAAGTCCATCCGCTCACTGTCTAGATTAAGCGGAGAACGATGGAAAATTTCTAACACGCCAACCAACACACCCTTTGTGATGAGGGGAACACTCTGGTAAGCATGAAAACCTTCTTTTTTGAATTCAGGCGATTCGAAAAACTTATTTTCCGTCTGATTTAAGTTCGGAATAAAAATTGGACGTCTCTCTAAGGCAACTTTGCCTGCTTGACCGCTACCTAGACGCAATTTTGTATGCGTAAAAGCGTTTGTATGAAAGCCTACTCCTTGGCAAAAACTTAATAACTGAAGGCTTTCTTCGTATTGCAAAACCACCGCGGCATCCACTTGGAGTTGTTCTAGCAGATTCTCTAATAATACCCTCATCATAATTTCTATATCAAAACCGTCTGTGATGGCTTGGTCTATTTTACGTAGTGCATTTAGCCGCGCTGCGCGACGCTCGGCTGCGCTATACTGGCGCGCATTTTCAATTACTTGAGCTGCTTGAGAAGCAAAAAGCAGGGCAAGGTCGGCTTGCTCGGAAGAATAAGCGTCCAACTGAAAACTATCTAAGGTGCAAAAACCAATCAAAGTATCACGAACAATTAACGGGACGCCCATCCAACTCTCTACATTTTCGGATTGACCCCAATTTCGGAAGCGATCATCATCTTTTACGCCGCTTAAAACCAGTGGAACTCTCGTTTGCTCAATTTCCCTAAAAAGCGGACTTCCAGCAGGAAAAACAAGCCCTTGCGCTGATGGCACGATACCCCTATCCACCACCACACGCACGCCCTCTTCTTCATGCAAAAAAATCGCGCCGCTATCAAGAGGAATCACTCGCCCAATTTGCTGAAGAATAAGTTCAAGTACCTCATCTAACTCCAAGGATGTGGATAGTGCCGCGGTGACGGTGTTGAGTGTTTCTAATTGATTGGCATATTTCTGCAGTGCCTGCTTTGCCCGAATTCGCTCGCTGACGTTTTGCTTGATTGCCACAAAATTACAGATTCTGCCTTCATCATCGACAAGCGGGGCTATAGTCATTTCCTCGGTATACAACGCCCCATCTTTTCGTTTATTGACCAGCGTGTCGTGCCAAATTTCCCCTTTTGAAATCGTATCCCACATCACTTTATAAAAGTCGTCATCCTGTTTTCCTGATTTCAGCACGCGGGGATTCTGCATCAGTGCCTCATCGAAAGAATAGCCCGTTAACGCGGTGAAAGCAGGGTTAACCCATTGAATATCTCCTTCCGCATCTGTAATCACAATCGCGTTGGCTGCTGATTCAAGCGCGAGTGATTGCAGTTTGAGTTGAGCTTCTGCCTCTACGCGCTCGCTAATATCCAAGACACTCCCCAAGAAATACGATGGTTCCCCTGCCGAGTTTCGTATAAGATTTGCATCCAGTACGCCATGAACAGTACCTCCGCTTTTGTGCAAGAAACCTTTATCCATCCGATAATGCTCTATTTCTCCTGATGCCAATTGCGTCTGCTTGTGCAGATTTTCCTTAATCATTTCTGGTTGCGTAATATCTTTAAGATGCTTGCCGATTAATTCTTCTTCTTCGTAACCAAGCATTTGGCAATAGGCTTGGTTGGCATTTAAAATATGGAAATCTAGTGAAATTCTCGCCATTCCCACAGCCATATTTTCATAGACTATCCTAAATTTTTCTTCACTTTCTCTCAACTCCTGCTCTGCTTCTACGCGCTCAGTGATGTCATGGAATATTTCCAACTTCAAGATACCACCGTCAGGATTCTTTAGCGGCGCTTCAATCAGATCATAAATTTTTTGGTTCTTTGGTGAACGCCACTCCCTGCGCACTATTTTTCCAGCAAAAACATCTGGGTTTTTACACCAAGGACAAACATCGTCTCGATCGTGAAAATACGCATAGCACTTACGACCATCATAAGACCCAAAGTCATCTACGAGTATCGGATTTACATATTCGATATTATATTCTTGGTCAACGATGTAAATACCATCCGTCATTGCTTCAAAAATACTCTTTAGATTGTCTCTCTCGACACGCAGAGTCTCTTCCACCCGCCTACGCTCTGCGATTTCTAATTCAAGATTCACAATGGATGTTGTTGTCTTTTCAAGTCCTT
>JAOZOM010000262.1 GCA_029933275.1 Anaerolineales bacterium
GGGTATTTTACCGTAACGCGACATTTATGTCGCAGTTTTTATGTGAATGGGCGAATCACTTTAGTTTTTCTTGATATTTTTCTTTGACGCTCCGCCTATGTTCCCTTAGAGTGGGGCGTATTATATTCACTATGAAAGGGAGATTATTATGTCTGAAGAAGTTGAAATTTTTGAAGAAAATCCAGTTTTACCTTCTGAAATGGATGCAATGTCTTGGTAGGAGGCTTGGATAATGACCTTGCTTATCCCCAAGGTTGAAAATTTACAGAAAAAAGTTTACACTATAATCTACAAACCCAGAAACATCTAACAATCAACAAGGAGATCAATATGACATTCGCAACCGCCCTACTTTGGCAAAACGACGAAACTTGGGCAAATGCCACCCTCGGCTTTGGACCCCAAGCCATTCAAGATTGGGGCTGTCTGACCACCTCTCTCACGATGGTCGTCAACGGCTGTGGCTACAATGAAACCCCCGCCACCGTCAGCCAAAAAATGGTAGGAATTAATGCCTTCTTTGGTGCAGCCATCAACGCCTATCGCATCGGCGAAGCCTTCCCCGCCGTTTCACTCAGCGAACTCGTCGATTGCGAATCCGCCCCCGCCCCCATCGCGCGTATTGATGCCGAACTCGAATCGGGCAAGCCCGTTCTCGTCCGTGTTGATTGGAACGCCGCCCCCGGCTTGCAAGATCACTGGGTCGTTCTCTACGGCAAAGACGCGCAAGGCTATATGATGCTTGACCCCTGGAAATACAAAGGCGATGCCCCCGACAAAGTCCTTCATCTAACAGAACGCTACACCTTTTCAGGCTCAACCCCCGCAGAAGCGATTACTTCGGTCATTTTCTTCACCATTTCTGGGAAAGCGGATGCCGCTCCGACGCCAGCCGCGGCTGTAACTCCCGCCGCAACGCCCGTGCAGCAACCTGCTCCCGTTAAACAAAAAGCCGTGCCAGCCGACGCATTAACCGTTAATCCCACCACAGACGGAGTCGCCTTTCGTGGCGCACCGAGCGTTTCCGGTCCTTTGCTGGAACGTTTTCCGCTTAACACAGCCTTAACTTCACTCGAAACACGTGCTGCAACTTTAGCGAAAGTTGGCGTTCAGGGGCAATGGCTCAATGTCCAATCTCCCAAAGGCGTTCAAGGCTACGTCGCCGCTTGGTACGTCAGCTCAGACGAAAAACCCGCCGCATCCGCAACTCCTGCGGCAGAGTTCGTCGTCAAAGTCATCGAAGCGAATCTCGCTTTCCGCAGTCAACCTGTAGTTAGTGACCAAACTCTAATTGCTCGCCTTCCAATCGGCACAGCATTGACAGTTATTGATCCTGATGCCAACCAAAAGCTCGGCGTTTATGGGCAATGGCTCAAAGTCAAAAATGCAGGTGGGCAAGAAGGCTATACAGCCGCTTGGTTTGTGAGTAAGTAAAAAATTAAAGCGTAAAATAGGAAAGCCGTTCCACGAAAAAATTGTGGAGCGGCTTTTTTTATGTATGCATTGAAAGTGCCGTTGATTGATTTCTAATAAAACGGTACATCCGTACTAAAAAACGATGGAATAAGCTTTGTCTGATTCATCTAGTGCGGGTTTATCGGAAGCATCGTACGTCCTGCGTAGGCAGAAAGAGATGGTGGCGTAATGTAAGTAGTGCCCTCTAAAATTTGATTAGATACGGTTTGGTTAATGTGTGGAAACCCCAATTTCTTCGCACTAACCTAATCTGATTAAACTAATGAAGCCTGTGGGGAAAAGGTTTCTGTCTGTCAGTTTGTAAAACCAGGATTACTTTCGCAGAGCTTGTTCCAAGATTGCGCCAACAGTGAGGCTGCGCTGCTTTGAAAAGCAACCTGTCACCTCGTTCCAGAGCAAATGATTCTTCTCCCACAAAACATTCTACCTTTCCCTCCAAACAGTAGATAAATTCTTCTCCAGAATGGGAAACTGGATCAGCAACATTCCCACTGGCAGGTAAAATTTCCATTATGAATGTTTCCAATTGCTGATGTGGCAACCCACTTCCTAACCCCTCAATTGTTATCCCATCGCCTCTGATGATTGCTGAATTGCCTTTTTTGACAAATACAGCTACTTTGTGAATATCTTGGGCAAAGAGATCGGTGATATGTACATCAAGAGCATCTGCTAATTGGTGAAGCGAAGCAACCGTTGGCGAAGTATCTCCGCGTTCAATTTTGCTAATGGCGTTTGTCGAAATCTTGCTTAGCTCAGAAAGAGCTCTTAGGGAGAGCTTTTGTTTATCTCTCAAGGATTTAATCATTTGCCCTACATTGGATTCTTTCATACTTCTCATAATTTCTCCTGTCAAACTCCCGTCACCATAAAATTGTAATTTAAGGAAAACATACCATTATTGTTGACGCTTGTCAACTTTAGTTGTACAATCTTGGTATAAAGAACTCTTCAAATCTTTCCTTGCAAACGGGAGTTTTTAGAGTTTTCAATGAAACTATTAATTGTTGTAATCTTAATTAAACGGAGGTGATTTTTAGTGATTGATATTGACCATATATTATGTGATGGGTGCGGTGCCTGTGTAGATATTTGCCCCACTAATGCTATTCTTTTGTCAGCAGGCAAAGCATCCATAAAGCAGGCGTTTTGTAAAGAATGTCGAGTCTGCATGAATGCTTGTCCTCAAGGAGCAATTCAGGCAGTCGAACAGATTCGTGTAATTGAGAATAAGAGCGCAAAACCTTACTCTGCACCCGCATCAGATGCTATTACGACTGACCAACCTAGT
>JAOZOM010000263.1 GCA_029933275.1 Anaerolineales bacterium
ACCGCGAAAGCCTTTGGCGTTTATCGCGTCCCCACCGTTAAAGGGCAGTCGATGCCCGCCTATGAGCCGCGTGCTATTAAAGGCATCGGTGTCACCTACGCGACCACCGTCATGGGTGCAGATCATACCGCCGGTTACACCATCGCCCCAGAAATCGCGGGCGTTGGCGGCAAGGTGGATCCGCTGGACAATACCGACAAAGGTGCGCTCTCACTCACTTTCCAAGCCGCGACTGCATTCATTGATAGTACGGGCTACTGCCTCTTCATCGCCTTCCCGATCCTCGACATCCCTGATGGTTGGGCTGGCATGGCAGAATCCGTTGCAGGCGTTACCGGTCTTGATATCACCGGCGATGATGTTCTCGCCATCGGCAAAGAGATTTTGAAGAAAGAACGTCTCTTCAACGAAGCCGCCGGTTTCACCGCCGCAGATGACCGTCTCCCCGAATTCATGCGCAACGAGGCTCTTCCCCCGCACAACGTCAAATGGGATATGGAAGACGAAGTCCTCGACAGCGTTTTTGCTTGGGTACACGAAGACTAATCTCGTTTTAGCAGAGAGGCTTGTGTGTAAAGTGCAAGCCTCTCTTTGTTTAATGCTGATGGTAGAATTTGAAATTATCAATTGTCAATTAAGAATTAAGAGAAGATGATGAAGCAGAATGTTTTACAGGAAAAAAGTTATGCTTTTGCTTTGCGGATTGTGAAAACTTGCCAGTTCCTTTGCTCAGAAAAGAAAGAATACGTCTTATCAAAGCAGTTGATACGAGCAGGGACTTCTGTGGGGGCGAATGTGGAAGAGGCTATCGGCGGACAATCGGATAAAGATTTTCTCTCTAAAATCTCGATTTCTTACAAGGAAGCGAGAGAATCTCATTATTGGATTAGACTCTTACGCGATAGTAACTATCTCACAAAAAAACAAGCAGAATCCTTGTTGAAAGATAATGAAGAGTTGCTAAAAATTATGGGAAGCATCAAGAAAACAATGAGGATGAAGATCAACAATTGACAATTGAGGATTGAAAATTGAAAATTATAAAAATAGAAGTAAGAGTATTTGCCACCTTAAGACGATACCTCCCCGAACTGGGCGTTGGCGAAGCAAAAAATATTGAAATTCCCGAAGGAACAACCTTTGAGATGTTGCACCGCCAACTGGCTTTACCTCGCGACGAAATCAAAATCATCATGCGGAACGGCCTCCAAACAGAAATGGAGGAAGTTATCCGTGATGGGGATAGAATAGCGTATATCCCCGCAGTGGGAGGTGGTTAAATGGCTATTTTCCAAAATCAGCTTTGGGGATTTGAGCTAACTTACCCCGATGATTGGACGCAGAAATCCAACCTAGGGGCGGATGGATTCGCGCAAAAAGCAGAGGTTTTCGACCAAGTTGGGGCTGCTAACGAGCAAGCCGCACACATGCTCGTCCGAGGCGAGTTTAATGGTTATCGTAAACCTATCCCTCCGCTTTGGAATCAGTACATCACCAAATTATCCATCATGTTAGGTGCGAAAAAGCTTGGGGCATCGCCTTTTAGCATGGGGGGAGCGAATGGATTTGAAGCTGAGATCCAACTCCCTAAAAAACAGAACCGCCGCCTTTGGGCTGGGATTTTGGCACGAGAAACGACCATCTTGCATTTTATGGTTTCGCATCCCAAAGAAGAGCGTGCTGCATTTGAGCCGCAAGCCTCACAAATTATTTCCAGTTTGCGATTTTTGGAGCGAGTTGAAGGGTTGGCGACCAACGCAAATAATTTGCCCCTCCCGCCAAGTTACACTTCCGTTTTGCCTTCTACGCTTCTTCCCGACGTGACGGAGGATGGTAGTTGGGAAACTTATGATGGCAAAAGCGATTTGGGCGCGCTCCAAGCCTTTTATTTTCGCGAATTACCCCAACACGGCTGGGAAATTGAAGAGTTTATCCCTTTCCCAAATCAAGTTGAGATTAATTTTGCCCGCTTGCGAATTAG
Organism: Anaerolineales bacterium; assembly: GCA_029933275.1. GTDB lineage: Bacteria > Chloroflexota > Anaerolineae > Anaerolineales > Villigracilaceae > Desulfolinea. The sequence continues at coordinate 1,982 of JAOZOM010000263.1, forward strand.
AAAAAATGACATTTTGGCAACTTTGGGCATTTTGCCTAGCGCAGAAAAGAAACCTTTGGGTAAAATTGTGGTTAAATATGAGTAAACCACTCGTATTAAAAGGAAGAAATTATGATCTCTATTCATCTTTACGGAAAATTACGTTGCTACGCTCCTAAGAGTAGCCCTTCGGGCAATAGCATATTAGAAGTCGAAGCGAAAGAAAATGAAAATCTCCAAATGCTTCTTGATAGAATTGGAATTAATGCCAACGAACTTTATACCATTTTTATCAACTCAAAATTGCTCACCTCGCGCACCCAATTTGCAACCTATTTGGGATACCATCAAGTTTGTGAAGAGAATTGCCAAGGCTGGGATTTGACGGTCATCATCAACGACGGGGATAGAATCGGCTTTTTCGGTCCCGATATGCCCGCGTTGGTCGCGTAAAAAATATTCTCGCGATTAAAAATCAGTTGGGGGCAAAATCTGCTTTCGCATAACGGGTTTTAGCTATGAGGATGGAAATTTACGTCCATGTAGTCATCGCCTTCACGTTGACCTTATTTCTCCCCGCCGACTTGACCGCATCCCCCTTTTCAAGCAGAAATCAATGAAACTAAGTATTCCCCAACGGGACCAACAACAGCAGACAGCCCGTCGTAAAGCAATTCCATTTCAGGTATTTGGACAGTATCCACACGAGTACAGCAGAAAATATCAACATCCCCAGAGCATGATGACGGGAACCAGCAACTCTTTAGAGAAAACCAACACTGGGATTTTCAGCAGAATCAG
>JAOZOM010000049.1 GCA_029933275.1 Anaerolineales bacterium
TGGTTTTATACACCATCATTTTCAGTCACCATCTCTATAAACGCCTCAACAATTTGCGGGTCAAAATGCGTGTTGCTTTGTTTGCGTATATAGTTGATGACTTTTTCTTTGGGCCAGGCTTTTCGATATGGGCGATCTGTAGTTAGAGCATCGTAAACATCGACAACGGCAAAAATGCGCGCCGCCCACGGGATAGCCTCGCCGTGCATCCCGAGAGGATATCCTGTTCCGTCCCATCTTTCGTGGTGACTGTAGGGAATATCGAGAGCTGGTTTTAAGAAAATAATTTCTTTCAACATATCATAGGCATAAATGGGATGTTGTTTCATTACTTTCCACTCTTCATCTGTTAGCGGACTTGATTTATTTAAAATAGCATCGGGAATACCCATTTTGCCAATATCATGTAGCAAGGCTCCGCGGCGAATATGATCCATCAAACTAGAATCCATGCCCATGCGAGCAGCAAGCTTTGTGGTTAGCTCGACAACACGCCGACTATGCCCCACGGTTTCCATATCGCGCAATTCTAAGGCACGCGCCCAGCCTTCTAGCGTTGTATTGTAGGCGAGACGTAGCTCAATAATGCTTTTTTGCAAAACATTGAAGAGTGAAGTGTTATCAATGGCGATAGCTGCTCGTCCGGCTAACATATCTAAAAATTTGAACCATTCGGTATTGGGGGCTATGGAGGCTCGATGGTAGATTTCTAAAACCCCTTTTATTTTTCCCTGCACAAGTAAGGGGACACCCCAGTAGGTGATGAATTTTTCTTTGTGGAGTTCCGGAGTCTGTTCGAGTAATTCTTTTTCGTCTTGCAGGTTTTTTACATAAACAGTTTCTTGTTCTAAGGCAGCTTTTCCCGCCAATCCTTTTCCTAAACGTAAAAGGCTATAGGACATCGTTTCGGAGGAAAAACCTATATTCGCAACACGGCGCAAGGATTGTAAGGAGGGGTCAAAAAGTAGAATATCAGCCGCATCTACGGATAGTCCTTTTTGGGTTTCTTTGAGTATTACCCCTGAAATGGTTTTTAGGTCTTTACTGGTTAAGATTTTGGTATCTATAGTGTGTAAGGAATCAAGCCGAGAAAGTTGTAGGCGAATTTGCTCAGTTGCTTTTTTATGTTCGGTGATGTCTATGAAACTTTCTAGCAAGTATTCATGTCCGTTTAGGGTGGCTAAGACGATATTTTTTATGATATTTTTTGTCTTGCCATCTTGGGTAAGTAAAACGCATTCAGAGTTATCTGTCTTTTGCCCTAAATCCGTGATGGGGCATCGTCCCTCTTCTGAGGGGCAAATAAAGTCATAGCATTTATGCCCGATAATTTTGTTTTGCTCCGTTTCAATCATCTCGGCGGCGGCAGGATTAACTTCGGTAATTTGATGTGTTTTTGCATCAATTACTAAAACGCCGCTCTGAATGGAGTTGAGAATTTGCTCGGTGCGTTCTTTTGCTTCTTTAAGTTCAACCGTTCGTTCTTGCACCATTTTCTCTAAATTCTCTTGATACATTTTATTTTCTTGAATGAGAATCTTCTTTTCAAGAGCTTTTTTTACTTGATGTTCTAAAATAGACATATCTTCAATTGGTTTGAGGATATAGTCCCAAGCACCTAAACGCAAGGCTTGGATTGCATCTCCGAGTCTCCCTGCGCCCGAAACAACAATAATAGGCGTGTCGGGGTTTAACTGCATACTGTGCTTAATCACTTCTAATCCGCCCATTTCGGGCATCCGCAAATCGGTTAGGGTTAGGTCAGGTTCTTCTCTTTTTATTATCTCAATCCCTTTACGACCGTTTTCCGCGGTTAGCACTTGATAGCCTAAGTCTTCCAAATGGTCTGCAAAACTTTGGCGAATGATTGTTTCATCGTCAATAATTAGAATTTTTTGTGTCTTATCAGCTATCATTTTCCACCTTCGTTTTTTCTATTTCCTTAATCAGCCGGTCTATCTCATTTTTGAGATTGTTTAATTTGGTCATCGGTTTTTTAAAGATTTGATTAGATACTTGAGCATATTCTTGTAAATCAGTCGGGACGAAATACTCAGGCGAACCGGTGCAGATGACAAAAACCATCTTTGGCTTTAGCACACATGCTTCGCGAATAAATTCGTCTCCATCCATGTGGGGCAGGCGGATATCAACCGTAGCGGCATCCGGTGTGATTTCCTCTAGCATTTTCAGTGCTTTTTCTGCGCTTTCTGCTTGATAGGTTTGCCAGAGGCAATCTTCAAAATAGGCAGCAAAAGCATTTCGCAAAACTGTTTCATCGTCTAAGATCAATATTGATTTCATGTATTCTTCATCTTTTTTATTGGTAAGCGAATGATAAATTTTGCGCCTTGATTTGGTTTTGAAACCACATCTAAGGTGCCTCCATGATTTTCTGCGATGATGAAGTAGGAGACGCTTAATCCTAATCCCGTGCCGTCCCCAACTGGTTTGGTGGTAAAGAATGGCTCAAAAACCCGTTTTCGGATGACTTCATCCATGCCGGGACCGTTGTCTTCAATCTCGACGCGAATCATATCCGCTTCTTTTTCGTGTGATGTGCGCAAGATGAAGCATGGCTCTTTTCCGCTTTCGCGCGCATTGTGCATTGCTTGTGCCCCATTGCGAAGAATATTGAGAAAGACTTGCTGAATTTTACCCTCTTCACAGGGGACATAAGGTAAGGGGTCAGCATATTCTTTTACGATTTTGATCGTTTTGAAGTCGTATTGTTTTTTAAGATCATAATCGGTAGCGGCTAACTCTAATGTTTTATCTAGCAATTTGGTGAGATTAACGGAGGTTATAGCGGCATCACTTCGGCGAGCAAAGCTGAGCATATTATCTATGATTTCGGCTACGCGTTGTCCCGATTCGTTGATTGCGGTTAACATACGCGGGATGTCGCGAGCCTCCATAAAAGCTCTGATTGATTCCATTGAAACTCCGACTGTTTCGGCTGCGTGTAAATTGGCGGGCATTTCTAAATTGCTGAGACGATTATTCATTACGTTGGCGGTTTGCATCATTCCCGCTAAGGGGTTGTTAATTTCGTGCGCCATGCCGGCGGCTAATCCGCCAACGGAGAGCATTTTTTCGCTTTGAATCATCAACTCTTCAATACGAACTTGCTCGGTGACATTATCTATTCGAATGACCACGCCTTCGACTCCGTTCGCAACGAGGGGATAAATGGTGATATCTTCGTAATAGGTTTCACCATCTTTCAGGTATGTTTTTCGTGGCGGCATTTGTGCTTCACGCGTTTTTATAGCATGTTGTATGCGCTCTAGTTGGGATGAGAGACGGGGTAACATCTCTTCGAGTGGTTGCCCCAGCACTTTGGTCGAGGGCAAGCCGGATACACGTTGCGCTTCGCTATTCCACTGGGTGATTTTACCGTCAGCGTCCACTCCAATCAATGTAGAAGGCATTGAATCGATGATGTTGGTTAAGTAATTCCGTAAGTGATGCAGTTCTTGTTCCGCTTCTTTGCGTTTCGTGATGTCTTCCATAATCGTGTAGAGTTTTTCAACTTCTCCTTTGTTATTAATAAGAGGAACGATATAGCTGGAGAGAAGTAATTTTTTACCCCATTTTGATGTGTAGGGGAATTCAAAGAAGGATGTTTTTCCTGTTTCTACGCATCGCTGAAACTTTTCGGAATAGCCGATATCTATTAATGGGGGGAAGGTTAATATATTGATGTTTTTTGTGGTTTCTAATGAGGTCGAGCCCAATATATTTAATAATGTTTGGTTTGCATCGAGAATTTTTCCTTGAGGGTCTGCGATATAGGTTCCTAGCGGAGAGTGTTCAAATAATAAGCGGAAACTTCTTTCACTTTCTTTAAGTGCTTTTTCTGCCTGTATTCGTTCTGCGATGTCTTTTTGTGCTTGTTCAAATAATTGTGCGTTTTGAATGGCGATGGCTAATTGATCTGCCATTGTTTGCAAGGCGGCAATATCTTCGTCTTTAAAGGCGGCTTTATCGACACTTTGGACGGTTAAAGCACCGATAGCTTCGGCATGGATGACTAGAGGGAGTGCCATCTCTGAGCGAGTTTTTGGGAGAAAGGGGTTTTCAAAATGATAAACTTCTTCGTTAAGATCAAGGGCTATTCTGGCTTTTGCATTGGATGTACTCCATCCAACCATTGATTTGTTATTTATTTTTAGCTTATGATTAACAGCTAACATTTTTCGCCCTGCTTCTCCTGTGCCTGCTTTGAGAATAAGAAAATCTTTTTCTTTATTTACGAGGAACAAACCAACATAGTAATAATTGAAGTATTGTTGAATTAGTTCAACCGTTTTTTGGAGGAGTTCATCTGGTGAGAGAATGGCTAAAACGGATTTGGAGATATTTGCGGCGGTTTGCAGTAACATGCTACGATGCGCTAAATCGTTAAGGAGAACCTCACGTTCATGTTCGTATTTTTTTTGACTAGTTATGTCGTGAACGATTACGAGTAGGCATTTTTCATCATTAATTTCAATCATCTCGGCTGAAATATCACCGATGAATTGTTCTCCAGATTTTTTCTTTCCTACAGCTTCATAATTTTTAATATAACCGTCGTTCTCTATGATTTTAATCATTTTTTGCCGATCTGATGGCTTTTTCCAAATGCCTAGTTCGTATGTTGTTTTTCCGATTACTTCTTCTTTCTGGTAGCCAAAAGTGTTTTCAAACCCTTTGTTTACATCAAGTAACCCCCCTGTTTTTAGTGATGTAATTGAGATTGAATGGGGGCTTAAATAAAAGGCTTTCGAGAATTTATCTTCGCTCTCTCGTAAGGCATTCTCTGCTAGTATTCGTTCTGTGATGTCCTCTATAATGCTTAGTACATAAATCTCGTTTTCACTCTCGGTTAAAATTGTAGAAATGGTTACTTGGCTATAGAGTATTTGACCGTTTTTCTTAACATGTCTATTTTCAAATTTCAAGAAGGGTGGTCTGTTTTGCAGAAGATCTCCTACAAACGCTGTGGACTTTTCTATATCGTCTGGGTGAATAATCTCTGCAAAGTTTTTTCTTTGTAGTTCTTCTTCTCTATATCCAAGCATTTCACAAAAACGTGGGTTTGCGGATGTGAATTTCCTGTCTGCGCTAATAAGTGCGATGCCAACAGCTCCACTATTAAAAATGTGTCGATATCGCTCTTCACTTTTGCGGAGAGCGGACTTTGCCTGTACTTGCTCGGTGATATCTTCAACTGTTCCTTCGTAATATGCAATATTTCCCTTGGCATCGCGAAACCCTTTCGCATTTTCACGGACAAAGAGGGGGGAACCGTCTTTTTTAGTCCATACGCTTTCAAAGCCAATAACCGTCTCATTCTTTTCAATCTGTTTTTTGAATATCGCTCGTGTTTTTCTTGATATAAGTTTGTGCGTAGTTTCTAGGCTTCGTTGAGCTAGTTCTTCAAAACTTGAATACCCTGTCATTTTTATTATAGCTGGGTTTGACATTAGGATTTTTCCATCTGGCGTAGTGCGATAAAAACCCATGACGGCATTTTCAAAAATGCTTCTAAATTGCTCTTCTGATTTTTGTAATACCTCTCTGACTTGATATTCTTCTGTTACATCTCGAAAGACTAGAACAACCCCTGTGGTTTTTCCTTTGCTGTCGCGAATTGGCGCGGCTGAATCAGCAATTTGATATTCTGTGCCATCTTTGGCTATTAGCATCGTATGATTTGCTAAGCCAACGATTTTTCCGCTTTCTAGCACTTTCAGAACAGGATTTACAGCAGGCTTTTTTGTATGTGTATTGACGATATTGAAAATTTCTTTAAGTGTTTTTCCTTTTGCTTCTGTCAACAACCATCCGGTGAGTTTCTCTGCAATGGGATTCATGAGGGTGACGCAACTTTCGGTATCTGTGGCGATAACGGCATCTCCAATACTGCGAAGGGTTGTTGATAATTTTTCGTTACTTTCTTGTAGTAATTCTTGCGTTTTTATTCGCTTTGTAATATCACGCGAAATCCCTAAAATAGCGGTGGGAGCTCCAGCCTCATTACGTTGTATTGGGCGGGCTGTGGTTTCTAGCCAGATAAGATGACCGTCTTTATGGTAAGCCTCGAGCAGAAATGCTCGCATCCCAATCTTGTTTTGTCCATTTTCTTCTTCTTTCTTTAGTTCTTCTTCTAAAATCTCTCCTACTTTCTTTAAAGAGCGTGGAGGGTATCTTCGCTCTAGGGGAATCTTCAGGGCCTCTTCTTGGGTATAACCAAGAATTCTTTCTACAGAGGGGCTGGCATAAGAAATACGCATGGTTGCTAATTCCATGACCCAAATATAATCACCGGCATTCTCTGCAAGTAGACGGTAACGTTCATCGTTTTCTTTTAATTTCTTCTCTATCTCGTTTTGCCTTATTTGCTGAACTTCCAGTTTGGCAATGCGCTGATGAGCCTCTTCTAATTCAGATATGAGTTCGGCTTTCGTTTTGTTTTTCATAAGAACACTTCTTTTTCTGGATAGTTTTTTTATAAATCAAAAGGTGTCATCTCAAAAATCTCCCCCTAATGATACGATATATCTCCTAATTTTATCCCGTTATTTTAGAAAACATTATATCTCTATTTGGAATTTAAGATCCGCTCGCGATTGGAGCTTGCTGGGCTTCTTCAAGCTCTTGACGCAACTTTGTGATGGTCTCGTTTAATGCCGCTAAATCCAGCTGATTGCCCGCTTGAACACAGTTTTCTATCTCTCGGGTCTTTTGAATGATGCTTTCGAGTAAATGGGCATTGTAGAGGGCTTGTGCGATCTGCGGAGAGAAAGATTCTGCTCGAGCCGCGTCTTGAGGAGAAAATGCTCGAGGCTCATGGCTGTCGAAGGTCAGATACCCAAGCACAAGGTCACGAGCGATCAGCGGAAGTCCCATCCAACCGCGAATAGGCATCTCATCATCCCATTTTTTATAGTAGGGCGATTCTTTTATTTCATCTAAAATGAGAGGCTGATTATTTTCTATGCCTTGCATGAGGGTTTCTTCTATGGGGAGGGAAATTTTAGTAAATCGAGTGGCATATCCTACGGCTTTGGTGATGGTAACTCGTCCATCTTCTTCGACAAGAAAAACGGAAGCGGAATCAAATTTTATAACTCGGGCGGTTTCTTTGAGGATGGTTTTGAGCAACTCTTCGAGATTGAGGGAGGCAGAGAGCGCTTTGGTGGTGGTATTGAGAATTTCTAATTGTTGGGCGTGTTGCTGAACTTCTTGGTGCAAACGAGCGTTGTTGCTGGCGATGGCGATATGGCTGCTTAAGGCATCCATGATGCGTAAATCTTCTTGATTATAGGCATCCGATTTATAGCTCATTACTTGTACAACGCCGATAACTTTCCCCGAAAAGAGCATGGGAATAATGATAGCAGATTGTGCATCTTTTTTTTGCTTATGTTTTAGATTGTTTTGCGCTGGGTAATCGGGGACGAGCATGGATTTTCCCGTGGTGATGACTATGCTTTGTATTTCCATTTCGACAGAGTTTAAGACCAATGGCGGAAATTCGCTGATGTCTTGTTTTTTGCCGTCTATGATGAGGTAATCACAACTAATTAGTTTCTCAACGGGGGCAAAAGATGAGACCATCATCAGGTCGCAATCCATTATTTTGGAGACAAAAGTGTAGAAACGTTCGTAAATTATGTCTAACTCTAGCGTTTGGTTTAGTTCTTGGCTAGATTTGTAGAGTAGCTCAAGTTCTTTTGTGCGTTTTCGCAGGGCTTCTTCTGCTTTTGCTTTTGCGCTGATATCGCGTATCGAAGTAACGCGCACGGCGCGACCCTCATAACGCATTATCCGTCCGTTAATTTCGGCGGGAAAGGTTGAGCCGTCTTTGCGTAAAGCTGTGACAGTATAAGGTTTATCATAGCCGGAGAGGATGTGGTGAATAACAAGATCGCGATCTTCTAAGGCGATAATATCTGTGGCAGACATGCCGACAGCTTCATCGAAGCTATAGCCAAAAAGTTTTTGCGCGGCAAGATTTTCTTCAAGGCAAACTCCTTTTTCAGAAATCAAAATAGCCTCAGAAGCAGCTTCTGAAAGATATTTGAATCGTTCCTCAGCTCGAACGCGCTCTGTTATATCGATCAAAATGCCTTGAACTGCGGGCTTTCCTTGATATTCTATTCCGGAGCCTAATGCCTCCAAATCAATAGAGGCACCATCTTTGCGGAGACCTTTAAAGCGGTAGTGGCTGGTTTTCTTCTGCCCCGATTCTCTTAACTGAATTTCTTCGTTTACTTTTTCCCAACTCATGGGCGTAACTGTTTTTTGTACATGCAATCCAACCATCTCTTTGCCCGATTTGTAGCCAAAGAGATTTGCTAATCCTTGATTTGCGAAGCGGAAAATATGATTTTGGGTGATATAAATGCCCACAAGCGCGTTATCTACCAAATTTCGATATTTTTTTTCTGATTCTTTTAATGCGGCTGTGCGCTTTTGTACCATAGAGCGTAAGAAAATACTGTTCACAATGAAGACTACCAGTAAAAAGAGGAAAAAGGCAGAAAGCCATTTTGCCCAAAGTGGCATCGTTGTTTCAACAGGGATATCAAACCAAAGATTTAAACGCTGATAGTAGATTGAGGCTTTATCTTCCTTCATTACCGATATTTCTTCATCTAAAGTGGAGAGCAAATCAGTATGTTCCCCTTTTGTCGTGGCAAAATGGACTTCGATTGGGTTGAAGATGATGGCACTTTGTTCTACATCGTAATTTTTCGCATGTTCTAAAGCGTATAAATGGTTGACTATCCCGCCAAATGCTTGATTATTTTCGACTTTCTGCATGACTGCGTCATAACTATCTACAAAGATAAAATTTACTGAGATATCAAAACGCAAAAGGCGTTCTCTTAGACTTTTTGTATGAATATCTTTTTCAATAGCCGCCAGTGTTTTTCCTTCTAAATCTAGGATGGAGACATCCGTCTCGCCGCGCTGGACGTAAACTTGCCCCCAGTTTGTGATCAGAGTCTCTTCCGAAAAATCGAAGCGTTTAACGCGTTCCTCGGAGTACGCGATGGGGCCTAGCAGATCGATTTCTCCGGCTTCTAAGGCACGCAAACACTCATCCCATTCGCAAAAGATAAAATCTAAACGCCAATCTTCATTTTGAGCGGCTTCTTTGAGCAAATCTACAACAAAACCTTGCGGATTTCCATCTTCGTCTACAAATGAGAGCGGAGGGTTCTGATAAATGCCAACGCGAACCACTTGCGAAGGCACAGCCGTTGCTTGTAAAAAGAACAGGAAGGGGAGTAAAAAAAGAAAATACTTACGTTTGAACGCCATCGCTTTTATAACCTCTCAAACTTGTACGTATTCTGGTTTTTGTTGGCACTAATCTTACCTTATTGTAAATGTCTATACAACAAAAAAAGAACGAACTTAATATGGATTTTTTCCACCCAAAAGTTTTATTGACTCTATAAGATATGCTGATGATAGCATGTTATACTCAAAAAAACTCAATGAAACTTCTAAAATTTGGTGGGGTTGTTATATACAACCTTGCCAGCAGAAGTGATAGGAAATGCTGGTGCCTGAAGAAAAAGAAATAGACGAAAAAGAAATTCTTAAACGAGCTTCTCAAGGTGACGAGGAGGCTTTTGGACTCCTCTATGAAAATTACGTTGATCGTATTTTCAACTATATCTATTATAGGACAGGTAATGTCCATGATGCAGAGGATTTAACGGCGCGTGTTTTTCAACGAGCGATGAAACATATCCCCAACTATCAAGATCGCGGTGTTCCCTTTTCAGCTTGGTTGTATAGAATTGCTCATAATCTCGTTGCAAATTGGCATCGTGATCGTAGTCGTAAGAAAGAAATTGCGATTACTGAGATGATGTCACTTCCTGCGAAAAATGAGCATCCTGAAACAACGCTATTGCGGACTGAAAAACAAGATGCTTTACTCCGGCTCATCCGCACCTTGCCATCAGATAGGCAACAATTGCTCATTCTCAAATTTGTTGAAGGATATTCCAATGCTGAGATTGGAAAAATCATGAGCCGCAGCGAAGGCGCAGTGAAGAGTCTCTACCATCGCACATTGTTGGCGTTGCGTGATCAGGTTGATGGATTGAAAATTGAGATAGAAGGAGAATAATTCATGTTACATATCGTCACCGATGGCGCGGTGGATATGCTCCCAATGTGGACGGAGGAATATCAAATTCACATAATTCCAATCAATATTCAATTTGAAGGGAAGAGCTACCTTCAATTTACTGATATTGATTTTGATAGCTTCTACCAAATGGTTGATGAGACAAAAACAATTCCAAAAACATCGCAACCTTCGCCTTATCAATTTGTTGAGTTTTATAAGAGTATTGCCAACGAAGGCGATACGATTTTATCCATTCATGTAACTGGTAAATTATCAGGGACTTACGCATCCTCTGTTATTGCGGCTAGAGAACTTAAAGATAGCTTCAATATTATCCCTGTTGATTCGTTGGGCGGTTCGCTGGGTATGGGTTTCATGTGTCGTGAAGCGCGAAAAATGGAACGAAAAGGCAAGAGTCTAAAAGAGATTCTTTGCTATATTGATAAAGTTAAAGATAATGTGCAAATTATTTTGACACTTGATACGCTCGAATATGCTCGAATGAACGGTAGG
>JAOZOM010000264.1 GCA_029933275.1 Anaerolineales bacterium
GATGTCTGAAGTTTAAAGTCTCCCCTCAATGATATAATTTTCGCATAATGAGCGAAGGCAAATTACTTAACGACCGTTATCAACTTTTGGAGCCACAGGGTAAGGGCGGCATGGCAACTGTTTACCGCGCCCGCGACAAAATGCTTGAGCGCGATGTGGCGATTAAACTCCTGCGAGACGACTACTCGGAAGATGATAGTTTCCGCGAGCGTTTTCGGCAGGAGGCGCGCGCCGCGGCAAATCTTTCGCATCCAAATATCGTGACGGTGCATGATTTTGGCTACGATGTGGGCAAACTTTTCATCGTGATGGAATTTGTCCCCGGCTCCGATTTGAAGACGCTCATTCGGCAACGCGGGCGCGTCTCAATCAAGGATGCGATTTTCTTGATGGTACAGGCTTGTGCGGGAATCGGCTACGCTCACCGAGCGGGATTGGTACATTGTGACGTAAAACCGCATAATTTCCTCGTTACGCCTGACCGCCGCCTGAAAGTGACCGATTTCGGCATTGCCCGCGCCCTTTCTACAATCAAGCATGATGAATATAGCGATGTAGTTTGGGGGTCTCCGCAATATTTTTCGCCGGAGCAAGCCACAGGTGGTGCCCCCTCGCCCGCATCGGATGTTTATTCGTTGGGCGTGATTCTCTACGAGCTTCTCTCTGGCACGCTCCCTTTTGTTGCGCCCACGCCCGAAGAACTCGCTCGTTTGCACATGACCGCCACCCCCGTTCTGCTGAGCGAATATATTCCTGATATTCCCCCCGCGCTGGAGCAAATTGTTGCAAAAGTGCTTTCTAAAGAACCTTCTCGCCGATATAGAACCGCCGACCAATTCGGGCGCGTACTGGAGACTTTTGGATCGCGCCCCTCGCCCTCGATTCCGGTTTCAAGACCGATTTCTGTCCCCGTCTCGACTCCGCCACCGAGCATCCCCGAACCCGCTCCTGATCCGAAGCCTGCTCCCCTTACCCAAAATAATATCCCTGCTTATCAGCAGATTCCCGTTAAAGAAAACCCGTCATCCTTTGCCTACGAGGAACTCCCTCCCTATGACCCGCCCCTCGATATAGACTGGGCAACGGTCGGCTTGGCATTTCTCGCCCTCATCCTCGCGGGCGGATTAATTCCCTTTTGGATGTGGGTCTATTACCTCTACAATCCGCCGATGGGGTAAATCTTTTAAACTTAGAAAGTTGAAAAATTTCGTAGTGCGAGATAAATCTCATCTTATATAGCACAAAAAAGGAGAAACTCATGTCCCCTAAACCTAAGATTTACCAACTAAAAATCTCCCTCAGCGGGAGCAAACCGCCAATTTGGCGAAGACTGCTTGTGAAAGATTCAACGTCCCTTGCTGATTTGCATGAAATTATTCAAACCTCAATGGGATGGGAAAATCATCATCTCCATCAATTTATTATTAATGGGGAATATTACGGCGTTCCCCACCCTGATGATTGGGAAGATGTTCAGGACGAAGGCAAATACCCATTAAAGAAACTTGTTCCCGCTGAAAAGTACAAATTCACTTATGAATATGATTTTGGAGATGGCTGGATTCATACAGTTCTGGTTGAAAAAATCCTTCCGGCTGAAGCAGGAGAAAAATACCCTCGCTGTATTAAGGGAAAACGCGCTTGTCCACCAGAAGATGTGGGTGGAATTTGGGGATATGGCACCTTCTTAGAAGCGATTAAAGACCCTAAACACGAACAACACGAAATGTTTATCAATTGGATTGGCTATGATTTTGACCCGACATATTTTGATATAGCAGAAATCAACCTCCTGTTGAGTAGATATGCCTAATTCCCCCATCCTCGCCCCCTCTATCCTCGCCGCGGACTTTCGTCAGCTTGGCGCGGAGATTGCCGCCTGCGAAGCCGCGGGCGCAGATTGGATTCACGTTGACGTGATGGACGGGCATTTTGTCCCGAATCTGACATTGGGTCCCGTTGTGGTGGAAGCCTGCCGAAAATCGACCGATTTGCTCCTCGATGTGCATCTGATGATCGAAAAACCAGAGAATTTACTCTCGGCTTTTGCCAAAGCCGGTGCGGATAGGTTAACTGTCCATGTCGAAACCTGCCCGCATCTGCATCGGACGATTCAGCAAATTAAAGATTTGGGTTGCAAAGCCGGTGTGACCTTAAATCCCGCCACGCCGATTATGGCGATTGAGCCGATTTTGCCTTTTGTCGATTTGGTGCTGGTGATGTCGGTTAATCCCGGGTTTGGTGGGCAGACGTTTATAGAAGAGAGCGTAGCCAAAATAGCGGCACTCCGCTCTAGGCTGGATTCCGTTAATCCGCACGCATGGTTGGAGGTAGATGGCGGCATCTCGGAGGCAACCCTGCCACGGGTCAGGCGCGCAGGCGCAGATGCTTTTGTGGCGGGCAGCGCGGTTTTTCGTCATCCCAAAGGAATTACAGAAGGCGTGCGAGTCCTAAAATCCGCATTAAATACGAAATAGGGAAAAACGGAATCCAAAAATTCTAGGTTTTGGCAGTAGTTAAACAAAAAATCACAGCCGAAGCTGTGATTTTTGAGAAAACAAATGAAAATTTTACGCAGTTTTCGCCAAAGTTTTGATACACTTAGCGCAGAGAACTTTTTTGACCTTTCGACCATCTTCGTAAAGTGTCACCTTTTGCAGATTCGGTTTGAATTTTCGCTTGGTCGCCTTCATTGAAAATGAGCGGCTATTACCAAAAGTTGTTTTCTTTCCACAGTGAGCGCATACAGCCATTTT
>JAOZOM010000265.1 GCA_029933275.1 Anaerolineales bacterium
GAGTGAGAGCCGAGGCAAGTTTCAGCGTTCAAGTAAGCTGTAGTTTATCAGAGGGATGGGTTTTTGGGAAGGAAATTTCAAAACCCAAGGGATAAAACGGGATGATTTCAAACTTTGCCCCATTTTATCCCTTTATCTATTTTTCTATCCTGCGACAGCCTCTTCCAAAGCGTAAGTATAGCCATCGTCCAAATTCCCCTCCGCGTCCAAATGCCGACGCAAATACTGCCCGCAATTGCTGCCAATTAAGTTCTCTTCTGTCTCGCCAATGCTCACAATCACCTGATAGCCCGCTTCCTCCAACGCCTTCACAAGCGTATTTTGACTAATATCTTCATGGGGATCAATATAAGTTTCAAGATTATTCTCTACTGCTTTATAAGTTGGGTTGAGAGGCGTAATCTTAATCAAGAAAATATCCGGTGAGAAGTACATAATCAGCACCTCGGGGTCAACAGGCTGTCCTTGCGCCAACGCAAAATTGAGCGTAATCTTACGGTCGCCTTCTTCGTAGAAACGTTCGCCAAAGGCTGCCATCTTTGCAAAATCCCATTTTTTGACGGGGACAAGCTTGTCGCGCAGAGCCTGATCAGTTGTATGAATCGAAAATTGGAATTGGAAGCGTCCGCCCGAATACAAGCGATTTTTAATCTCCAGCAAACGCTCAAAAAAGGCATCTGTCCCATGCGGCGCGACGCTCGAAATGGAGGGCATCAAACCGGGGGCATCATAGCGTTTTGGCAATTCTTCCAAAACATCTAAAACAGCATCATTCAAAGCTGGTTCACCCATTCGTGCGAACTGAATCTTGAATTGCTTCGAAGGCACACGCCCATCAGGATAGCGATTCCGCACCATAAAATCGATTTGTTCTAAAATCTCCTCAGCGATCGGTTTGCCATGAAAATAACCACCTGCATCGCACATTTGGCATCCAACAGGGCATCCGTGCATCGTCGAGACCAGCAAAATCCACTTTTCGTCACGCGCAAAAGGCGGCTGCAACGACTCCACGCACTCCAACATTTTCCCGTTCTCGTACTCCACGATATAGACAAACGCCATCTCGTCCTTCCCCGTTTTCGCAATTACTTTCATTTTTTCTCCTTGAAAAACTGATCAATTTGCATCGCTGCGCGCAGCCCATCTCCTGCCGCGATCGCTGTCTGACGGTAAATCCCATTGCGTACATCACCAATAAAATATAGGATTTCACGCCCCATAAGCTCTTTTTCTCTTGACTGGATGGATTCACCCAAAAAGTCCAAATTTGGGATACGTCCAAGCGCGCCCAAAAGAAAACTTGCTTCCATTATTTCAACATTTTCTCGGTGAGATACTTCTACCGATAAATGCGTATTACGTAATGCGTATTGCGTATCAGTGCTCTCTACGAGCCTAATTTTTTCTACAAGCACTTCTTCTTCATAAGAAATACGCGTGTTTTCTCTCACTCGCTCTTGCAATAAACCCAACGCCTTGATCTCTTTTCCACGATTTAGAATCGTGACTCGATTATCTCTCCGCACCAAATTCAGAGCGTAATCAAAAGCCGCATCCCCTGCGCCGACAATGATGATTTCTTGATTTTCTATATCTAGCAAATCACGCACTTCGTAAAAAACGCGAGACTTTGCTTCTAAAGCGATAATTTTTTCATCAAATTGACGCGCTTTTGTTCCACTGGCGATGATAGCAATTTTTGCGCTATATTCGTTGCAAGAGAGACCTGACAGGTTTTGGAAACCTGTCAGGTCTGCCCCATTTCTCTGAAAAGTTTCAGTTTTTATCAGAAAACTCTCTCCATCAAATTCAAGAGAAGTCACCTTTTCAGCAATAACATCCACGCCAAGATTTTCAATCTGCTTTTTGAATAAACTCACCAGCTTTGAACCCGTTACTCCACGCGGAAACCCGGGGTAATTCTCGACCAGATTGGCATTATGCAATAATCCGCCAACTTGTCTGCCTTCAAAAAGCAAAAAGGGAATACCGAATCTTTTGAATTGCAATGCAGCAGTCAGCCCCGCAGGACCTGCGCCGATGATAATGACAGAAGTTTTTTGCATAAAATTCACATTACGGGAAGTGCGTCGCACCAAAACGAGGGGAATCTGCCCTTCGACAGGCAAAATGCTCGTCGATTAGCATCTGTTTGTCAAAGTAGGTGCGACGCACCCTCTACACAACGTCTTCACTCAAAATAAGATTCGCAAAGCCATGCGACAAATTTCGCAAAGTTGCTCGATGAAAATCTTCATTATAGGTTGCGGTGCCGTCAATCAGGAAGAAAACCTCGAAGCCGCGCATAAAAGCGGAGCGGGCGGTCGTTTCGCAGCAGAGATGAGTCATCACGCCAGAGATTACGATTTGTTCTACCTCACGTTCGCGCAAATATCCTTCGAGATTGGTTTCGTAAAACGCGTCATACTGCGTTTTTTCGATGGTGATACCTTGCGACGTGTCCAGCGCAGACGAAATTCCGCTGAGGGGATGCTCCGCGCTGATGATATCGCGCCACCAACGGGACATATTGGCGGCATCCGCTTCGGTGTTGATGTGGCGCGTCCACACGATGGGCAAGCCGCGGGTCGCGTAGGGCTCCCGCAGCGCATCCAGTCGCGGCAAAATATCTTGCGCAGAGGGAATGTAGGCGTGCGAATTCGCATCCAGAAAGAAATCCTGCATATCTAAAACGAGCAGAACCGAACGCGCAAGATCGAGTTTCTGGCGCGGGCGCGGGAAATCCATC
>JAOZOM010000050.1 GCA_029933275.1 Anaerolineales bacterium
TATTAGGAGAAGGCTACAGGAGAGAGAAAATGCTTAAAATCAGCGTCGTTTATTGTGCGGTCTGACATTATACAGATAGAGCTGTCGGTCTGATAGCAGAATTGCTCAAAAATCTGGAATATGATATTGAAGAGCTTACCCTCATCCCTTCGGATGGTGGGAGGTTTGAAGTTACTGTAAACGGGACTTTGGTTTATTCCAAGCTGAAAACAAATCGTCATGCCAACGCGGGAGAAGTTCTCGCGTTGATTCGCAAGATTATTTGAAGATGAGGAATTTCTCCGCGATAAAAGTTGAGAAAATCTCGTTGGCGGATTCGTGTTCTTGCTAATATGAGTTAGCTATTTTGATAAGGAGATGAGATAAATGTTTGAAGAGAAAACAGTGCTTACAGGGATTAAGCCTACGGGAACGCCACACCTAGGCAACCTTGTTGGCGCGATAAAACCGGTAATAGAAATGAGCAATCAGGCGGAGAAATCTTATATTTTTATTGCTGATTTGCATGCGTTGAATGCTGTTCGAGATAGCAAGTTAATAGAAAAATGGTCTTATGAGGTTGCTGCAACTTTCTTGGCTCTTGGGCTGGACACAGAGAAAGCGGTATTTTTTCGTCAATCGGACGTACCTGAAATTTATAAGCTGACCGTGTTTCTCTTGAATGTGACATCAAAAGGTTTAATGAACAGGTCTCATGCTTACAAAGCTATTAGTGCAGAAAACGAGGCGAATGATAAGTCCCCTGATTTTGGTATCAATATGGGTTTATATACCTATCCGATATTGATGGCCGCAGATATTCTTTTATATAACACTGACCTTGTCCCTGTTGGACAAGATCAAAAACAACATGTGGAAATGGCTAGAGATATTGCAGGAAGTTTAAATAATATCTACGGTGATGAAATTCTTGTGGTGCCTGAGCCTGTAATCCAAAAAGTTGCTAGTGCTATTCCTGGGCTTGACGGACGAAAAATGAGCAAGAGCTACGGGAACTATGTGCCTATCTTTGCAGAGCAGAAAAAACTAAAGAAATCGATTATGAAGATTGTTACAGATTCGAAACGCCCCGAAGATCCGAAGGACCCGGACGAATCAACGATCTATCAACTCTACCAGCATTTTGCCCCCAAGGCAGAAGCGGATGTGATGCGTGAGCAATTTGTAAATGGCGGGCTCGGCTATGGTGATGCCAAGAAGATGCTTTTCGAAATGATTGACTCGACTTTGGCAAAGCCGCGCGAAAAGTATTATGAATTATTGGCAAACCCCGAGCAAATTGAAGATGTTTTACTGTCTGGTGCGAAACGGGCGAGAATTGTAGCAAAAGAGACGGTAGACCGCGTCTCAAAAGCGATGCTAGGCAGAGTGGTATAGTCTTTATGCGCGCATTACTCCAAAGAGTTTCTCACGGGAAAGTATCTGTAGATGGCAAATCTATCGCCGAAATCGGGCATGGACTTGTTGTTCTTTTGGGCGTTGGGGAGGGGGATGGTGAGACAGAAATCCGTTATTTGGCGGAGAAAATTGCCCAAATGCGTATCTTTGAAGATGAGCAAGGCAAGATGAATTTATCTATATTGGATGTCGGCGGAGAAGCAATTGTCGTTTCGCAGTTTACACTTTATGCCAATACAAAAAAAGGTCGTAGACCATCATTTGTCCACGCTGCGCCGCCAGAGATTGCCGCACCGCTGGTTGAAGAATTTACCAAAGTTCTTGCTGCACAGGGCATCCCCACACAGAGCGGAGAATTTGGGGCAGATATGCTGGTTGAGATTAATAATGATGGACCGGTCACGATTTGGTTGGAGAGGTAGGGGGGAAAGTGCGATGTACTTATTTAACGGAATCAAGCCCAAATCATACCCGACCTTATGCTGTCGAGTACAGGCGCGCGAATCGAAAAAGTCCCCGTTCAAATGAACGGGGACTTTTTATTCATCCACAAAATATTATTTACGCCAGCGGACGATATTTTCTTCGGCATCTTCATCACGATTGCGCAGCGTTGGCAGCAGGCTGATCGCCATGAAGGGACTTACGAGAATGAGTGTGATTAGTGCGAGTATGGGCATATCAGCCTCCTTTTCTATGACTGATTAAACCCGATTACGCACGGGAAGTTCCTTGCAGAAACCTTACAACCCGATGGCTGCGAGCATATCTTCGTTTTTGTCGAATTTGAAATCTTTGACATTGCGTTTTTCTGTCTCTTCGCTTTCGACTTGATAGAGACGGAGTGCCGCTTCGTTCGTGACGATAGGCTTGCTGAGGCTTGCGAGTTTTGTTTCGAGCGTTTCAACAGCGGATTCACCCTGAGGCAGGTTCTTGAGGTAATCTAAAACCGCATTGGCACCGTTGATGCCATCTTTGCGAGCGTAGCCGACGAGACCGTCTGAAGCTTGGCGTGACCAACCAGCCACGAAAACATCTTCAATGACCGATTCGCTAGCGGGGTCGTAGGTTTCGTAAGTTTTGCCATCTTTGGGGAAGCGGGGATTTTCGTTTTTGACAAATTCGCTCCATTTATCCACAGGAAGACCGAAGTTTTCATCCACTTTATCGCCGATGGCAAAGATGATTGTTTCAGCTTCGATGATGCGCTTTTTCCCTGAACCGCGCGGTTTTGTAACGCCCTTCTCATTCAGGATGAGTTTATTATCTTCAACTTCGACACTGGTGAGCATTTTCTGCTCGTCGCCAAACATTTGCTGAGGCGAGGTCAGGAATTGGAAACGGAATTTTGTCTCGGAAACTTTGGGGGCGGCTTTGGGCAGCGCGGCGAGAAATGCGTCTTTGGCGGCTTGCGGGTCTTGCCCTACTTCAACCATATTATCGGCGCAGCGGGCGATTTCGGCATCCAGTGCGTCAAGGTCAAGATTCGCGGCAACGTATCCCAACTCTTTCTTTGTGAATTTGATTTCGGCGGGACCACGGCGGACAAGAGCGGTCACTTCGTCCACTTTTGCTTCACGAATAAGATAGCGGGCGATGTCGATCATGACATTCCCTGCGCCGACAACGAGACAGCGAGGTCCAAAACGGAAATTATCCTGACTAAAAGGAGGTAGATGGTTGTAATAATAGACGACAGATTTAGCGTGGTAAACGCCAGTTTGGTCTTCGCCGGGAAGACCGAGCCATTTAGTGCCTTGTGCGCCGGTGGTGACGAAGAGAGCTTGATACCCCATCTCACGCAAGTCATCGAGGCTGATATCGGCATTTTCGCCAACGGTCACATTGCCAAAATAATGCAGGTTGGGCGTTTCAAGAACTTTTATGAATTGCTTACGCAGTCCTTTTTTCATGGCGACTTTTGCGGGGTAAATGCCATATTCGGCGAGACCACCGGGCTTGATATCGCGGTTGAAGAGAGTCACATCTGCACCTGATTCGGCGAGCATGCGTGCGCCGTAAAGTCCAGCTGGTCCTGCGCCAATTACGGCGATTTGATATTTCTTTTCTGTTGTCATTTTTAATTTCCTTATGCCTTCGTTGAGAGAATTTGAGTTTTCTGACTGTAGATAACCTACATACAAAACAATTCCTACCATTATAGCGATTAGAGAATTGAATGACAAGGTGAGAATATGGATATATTAGGGCGATAAAAGTAAGGTTGAACGCGTTTGAATTTAGTTTCTTTCATTTTGGGAGAAATGTATGCCCTTTTTAGCAAAAAAAGAGACGACAGCGCAAACTGTCGTCTTTTTTGAGGGAATAGAATGGTTTTTTAATGGTAAACAACACGAAGAGATGTTTCGTTTCCTAAGCGGACAACATCGCCAACGTCATCGCCATTTGTTTCGAGGTCGTTAAATTGTATTCGGAATTGTAAACTGCTGGTTCCCAAGTGCGTTTGAATATAGTTTTTAATCTCAGGGATGTCGGTAGCAGCGGTTAGTTGCACTTCGTCGCACCAGCGAGCAAGTGCGCCAGAAACAGCACCTGTAACATAATCGCTTCCGTCTAGCGCACCATAATTATCAGCATACATCCGTAAACAGCCGAGATTGCCGAAGGGGTCGCCTAAGATATCGTGAGAAGGCACATTTAAGGAAACGCTATCAATGGTTATCCCAACCGGAAGGGTTGAGGTGTCGAAGGTGAAAAAACCCTGTATTCCCGTATTGGTTGATGAATCTCCCGCGTTGGTTGGGCTATGGACTGCGCCATCGCTTCCAACCATACCGCTGGATGCGCCAATGAGTGGAAGATCAGCCGCAGCAACTGGCGGTGGCAAAGTCGGGACTCCTGGCGTGGCGGTTGGCGCAGGCACAACGACCTTGACCCAGAATGGTCCCTGACCATCAGCATTGATGCCGAAAACGATATTGTCGGAGGAGCGTAGTTTGAAGTTACCCTGATAGCTCTTTGGGTCGGATGGGGCGACTAGGTCTACTGAAATATCTATCGTTGCCCCAGGGGCGACTGTCCCAGTGGTAATTGGGCTTGTTGCGGGCGCACCCATTTGATCTCCGCTATCGAAAAGCAAGACATAGCTAGAGTTCCATGTGCAGGAGCCATTATTTTTGATGCGCCAGGTTTTAGTAAAAGCTGTTCCGGCGTTTACTTCGGTGCCGTCTGGGTAAGTAACATCTTTTACAAAACTGCCGCGATTACAGGGGATGGGGGTATTCGTCGCGGTGGCGGGGGGAATGGTGGGCATTAAGGTATTGGTCGCCGTGAGGGTAATTTCAGGGGCGGTGGTGGCACTTGGCAATGAGACTATCGCGGTTTCTGCCGCATGGGTGAAGACGGCTTCAGCCGTTGCCGCGATGGAGGTTGCAGCCGCGTCATCTGTATTCCCATTTCCTGTGGGGAGGTTGCAAGCCCCAAGCAGGATGGCACTTAATAGAATGATGCTGAGTAAAAGATATTTCGGTTTTTTCATAAGATTTCTCCTCATTGTATTTCTATCTTCAATGAATTTATTATAGAGGGCTATCAATTAATCTACAAGTACCCAAAAGGTAGGGTTGTCCCCACAAAATCTTTAACTCACACCGTATTTTCATCTACTCTGTGCTAAGATTATTCAACCCTAACCAACATCGTATCTTGGAGGAATATCATGATCCCTGACCCGCAAAACCAGAACGATATTTTTGCAAAAATTCCCAAAAGCAAGACTCCGCCAAAAGCGAAATCTGCGCCGGTTGCTACACCTAAGGTTTACCCTGCACCGCCGATAGAGAAGATGCCTCCTCCGCAATCGGTGAAAGAACAATATTCACGAAAAGAAAAGAGTCTTCGTGCCTTGTGGACGATCACAGCGGTCATTTCGATGACAGTAAATGTGATTGTTATCGCGATTTTGGCTCTTTTTATTCAATTTTACGCCAAAAATCAGGAAAGTTTGAAGTTGGAAATCCCGGAAGGGCTGGGATTAAATACGCCGGTAGACTTATTACAAGGTCTTTACGATAATTTTCAACTCATGGACGCGGCGCATATCAAAACCAATATCGTGGTGGAAGATACCATTCCTGTCCAATTTTCTTTGCCGCTTCAACAACCAACAACGGTGAAATTAAGCGAAGATGTTACCATTTATGGCGCGTATGTCGTGATCAATACCCCAACCATTAATATCAATGCCCCCGCCACAGTTACCCTCCCCGCAGGAACAGATTTGCCGATATTTTTAGATTTAGTTGTTCCCGTAGATACGACAATTCCTATCAAGCTAAACGTCCCTGTAGATATTACCCTCGCAGAAACCGATTTGCATAAACCCTTTGTCGGTTTGCAAGATGTTGTCCAGCCGCTCTATTGTCTTGTTGCACCCAAAGCGGTGCAATTAAACGGGAATGCGGTTTGTCCTTAATTCATCATACTCTCCCTCTAAACAAGGAATCCCATGCCTGATAAATTTACCAAAAAAACTCTCTCCAATGGCTTAACGGTCATGCTTAAAGAAATTCACACCGCGCCGCTGATTTCCTCGTGGCTTTGGTATCGCGTAGGCTCAAGAAACGAAGTGCCGGGAAAAACAGGCGTTTCACATTGGGTCGAACATATGCAGTTTAAAGGCACGCCTGATTTTCCCTCGAACGTGTTGGATAAAGCCATCTCTCGCGAGGGCGGTGTTTGGAACGCCTTCACCTACCTCGATTTCACCACTTATTACGAGACCATGCCTGCCGACAAAATTGACCTAGCCCTCCGCCTCGAAGCTGATCGTATGGCGAATAGTCTCTTCGATCCCGAAGAAGTTGCCTCTGAGCGCACGGTGGTTATCTCCGAGCGCGAGGGAAATGAAAATTCGCCCATGTTCAAACTTAGCGAAGCCACGCAAGCCGCCGCGTTTCGCGTTCACGCCTATCATCATAAAGTTATCGGCGATATGGCAGACCTCGAAAATATGACGCGGGACGATCTCTACGAGCATTATAAAAGCTATTACGCGCCGAATAACGCCGTCATGGCAGTCGCGGGGGATTTTGAAACAGAGAAAATGCTTGAGCGGATTAAAGAACTTTTTGGGGAGATTCCCGCCGCACCCAGCCCGAGACAACAATCCCGCCCGGAGCCGGAAGCAAGCGGAGAGCTGCGTCTGACCGTGGAGGGGCGGGGGGAAACGACCTTTGTTCAGGCTTGCTACCATTTCCCGGCAGCCTCTGACCCGGACTTCTTCCCATTAACCGTTTTAGACAGTCTCCTCGCCGGAGCTAGTAACCTGAATATGTTCGGGGGTGGCATATCCAACAAAACATCTCGCCTATATCGTGCGTTGGTCGAGACCGAACTGACAGTTGGGATGAGCGGCGGGGCGCAGGCTACGATAGATCCCTATCTTTATAATATCGTCATGGTCATCCCCCCCGAACGGACTCCCGAAGAAGCTCTGACCGCATTGGATGCCGAAATTTTGCGTGTGCAAGAAGAAAAGGTCTCGGAGGCAGAAGTTTCTCGTGCCGTCAAACAAGCGCGTGCCCTCTTCGCCTACGGGAGTGAGAGCATTACCAATCAGGCGTTTTGGATGGGCTATACTGAGATGTTCGCCGATTATGATTGGTTCTTGACTTATCTTGATAAACTTGCCGCCGTCACTCCCGAAGATGTGCAACGCGTGGCGCAGAAATACCTGCAAAAAAAATCTCGTGTGGTCGGAACTTATTTGCCCGTAAATGAGGAGATGCCAAATGAATAAAAACGCTTTCCCCGGCGCAGATGATATTACCCGCGTGGTTTTAGAGAATGGTATTACCATTTTATGCCGCACAAATTTTAATAGCCCTTCGGTGGTCTTACGCGGCTACTTGCCCGCTGGCTCGCTTTTTGACCCTGAAGAAAAATTAGGACTAGCAGATTTTACCGCTTCCGCACTGATGCGCGGCTCCGAAAATCGTGATTTTCAAGCAATATACGATACCCTCGAATCGGTGGGCGCGAGTTTTGGCTTTAGTGCTGGAATGCACACCCTTGGATTTGGCGGACGCGCCTTAACTGAAGATTTACCGCTTCTGATGGGGATTCTCGCGGAAGGTTTACGCCAGCCGACTTTTCCAGATGAACATATAGAAAAATTACGCGCCCAACAACTAACGGGACTTGCCCTCCGAGACCAAGATACGGGCGATATGGCAGAACTCATCTTCGATGAGATTCTCTACGCGGGGCATCCCTACCGCCACACCGGCGATGGGACTCCTGAAACTATTCAGGCGATGACGCGTGATGATTTGGTCGAATTTCATCGTAGCAAATTCGGACCTCGTGGTATGGTCATCACCATTGTCGGCGCAATCGAAGCGGAGGAGGCAATCGCTAAAGTTGAAGCGATGCTTGGCGATTGGCAGAATCCCGCTCAACCGCCGAAGCCAACCGTCCCTGAGATGGAACCGCTGGTAAACCGCGTCCGCCGCGATCATAAAATCGAGGGCAAATCCCAAGCCAATTTGA
Source organism: Anaerolineales bacterium (assembly GCA_029933275.1). Lineage (GTDB taxonomy): Bacteria > Chloroflexota > Anaerolineae > Anaerolineales > Villigracilaceae > Desulfolinea. The sequence goes on from JAOZOM010000050.1 coordinate 7,912, forward strand.
TGCTCGGCTTCCTCGGTCCCAAGCGGCTGGATGACGATTATATGGCAGCCTCGCTAGGTAATTCCATCCTTGGGCGATTTGGCTTAATGGGGCGAATTGGTGAATCGGTGCGCGAGAAATCGGGTTTAGCTTATTATGCCTACTCTAGCTTAAGCGCGGGGCAGGGACCTGGTGCGTGGTATGTCAGTGCGGGCGTTAATCCTGCCAATATGGAAAAAGCGATTGAGCTAATTAGCGAAGAATTGACTCTTTTTATCGAAAAAGGGGTCACGGGAGAGGAGCTATCCGATAGCCGGAGCAACTATATCGGTTCGATGCCTCTCTCATTAGAATCAAATGGTGGTGTTGCAAGCGCATTAATCCGTATCGAACGCTATGACCTTGGCTTGGACTATTACCGCCATTATCCCGATCTCGTTAGTGCCGTCACCCGCGAGCAAATTCTAGCCGTTGCGAGAAAATATATCGACCTAGACCGCCTCGCCATCGCCACAGCGGGACCTTAAATTCGCTCAAATATTCTAACGTCCTAACGCTCAAACGCCCTTCTTGACCATGATTTTAACTACTGGTATTGACTTGATTGAAATAGACCGCATCCAATCCGTGATTGTGCGGCATGGTGACCGATTTCTAAATCGGATTTTCACCGCGCGTGAAATTGCTGATTGCGCCGGACGAAGCGAATCCTTTGCGGCGCGTTTCGCGGCAAAAGAAGCTGCTGCCAAAGCCCTCGGCAGCGGATTTGGCAAAATCGCTTGGGATGAAGTCGAAATTCAACGCGCAGAGAATGGCGCGCCGAGTTTAATCCTTTATGGCAACGCCGCGACTCTTGCAAAAGAGATTGGCATAGAAAATTGGTCGGTTAGCTTGAGCCATAGCCATAATCACGCGATCGCGATGGTTGTTGGAATGGCGTGATTTATCTCAAATCTGTTTAATCTGTGGTTAAAAGAGATATAGAAAGAGGAAATATGAAATCCTACCGTAAAGAACTCTGGTTTAATACCCCCACCCGCCGCGCTTTTATCAACATCACCCCGCAAGTGAACGAAGCTCTGCAAGAGAGCGGCATACGCGAGGGTTTTGTTTTGGTAAATGCGATGCATATTACCGCCTCTGTTTTCATCAACGATCACGAGCATGGCTTACATCAGGATTACGAAGAATGGCTCGAAAGACTTGCTCCTCACGCACCCTTAGAGCAATACCGTCATAACGACACAGGCGAAGATAATGCCGATGCTCACATGAAACGTCAAGTCATGGGGCGAGAAGTCGTTGTCGCTATTACAAATGGCAAGCTCGACTTTGGCACTTGGGAGCAAATCTTTTACGGCGAGTTTGATGGTAGGCGCAGAAAACGGGTGCTGATTAAGATTATCGGGGAATAAATATGAGAAAAGTTTGGATATTCATCTCAATCATCTTTCTGGGCGCAATTTTTCTTTTGGGAGCTGTCCAGATTGCAAATGCCATTGAATACCAAAACAGTGATTTCTTTCAATTTTGGCTCGGTAGCCGCTCTGTCTGGGATGGTAGCGATCCTTATAACTCCCTAGAATGGATTAAAGACCATCAAGAGTTCGGCACAGATCGCGTCGCTGCGCCCGCTTTTCTTTATCCTCTGCCTTTAGCTATTTTTCTTGCTCCACTCGGCGCACTCCCTCTTAAAACCGCCTTTATTCTGTGGACTTTTCTCTCAGAAAGTCTCATTCTTATCTCTAGTTTACTTTTGCTCCGCGTTATAAATTTTCGACAATCTAAACATCTTCTCCTCCCCATTATTCTCGCTAATATCATCTTCCGCCCGACGACAACCACGCTATTAGGCGGTCAGTTTAGCGCATTATTTCTCTTTATGGCAACGATAGCGGCAATCCTCTGGCATAGAGAAAAATGGTTTTGGGGTGGGGCAACGCTTGCTCTTCTCACACTCAAGCCAAGTCTTGGATTTCCCATTTTGCTTATTACCGCTCCTTGGCTTTTCGTTAGAAAAAAATATTCAGCCTTTGCTGGAATAGCCTCAACGGGACTTTTCTTGCTCATTATCGGATTAATCAAAGACCCTTTTTGGATTTCAAAATATATCCATATCCTCACCACCAAGTTGGGCAATGAGTTTGGTACATCTCCCACAATTTGGGGGTTCTCAGCAATGATTTGCAACTTTGAACAAGAATGCACCGCTTGGCTAGGCGGCATCGCCCTCGTTATTTTTCTCCTTCTCAACGCTTGGCTTCTCTCAAAATGGCGTTTTAGCTCTCCAATTCTTGCGTTGGGGTATCTCATTTCCATCAGCCTTCTTTCCACGCTCTATCTTTGGCCCTACGACCACCTGCTTCTGACTATTCCCATCGTTTTTTCAATGAGTGTTCTCCTTCAACGAAAAATACATTATTTGAAAGTGAGCTTTATATTTTTACTAATATCAATTGCTTCGATCATTATCCGTGTTCTCACTATTCTCATCCATTTAGAAAAAGAAACCCTCTTCGGATTATTACCCCTTCTTGTCTGGGGATTAACTACATGGATTCTCCTCAGCGGCGAAACCCCAAACAAAAAAATCTCGTCACGTCCCTGATAAGAGGCTTGCTTCCGCTAAAAAAACATCTACGAAAGAAAAGAGTGTGTGCGCTAGCCCCCATTTTTTACACGAATCTCGCCTTAGAAGATTGTGGGGT
>JAOZOM010000051.1 GCA_029933275.1 Anaerolineales bacterium
TCCTGAGGTAAAATATAAATAAGTAAGCATCCATAAATAACTTCCTGATTTTTTTACCACAAAGTCACAAAGAGCACGGAGAAATTCTTTGTGACCACAGAGAAAAACTTTGTGTACTCTGTGGCTTTGTACCCTGTAGGGCATATATGGTGTGCTTTTCGGGAAGTAGTTTTTAGACGGTTGTTAAGTATACCAGCCAAGCTCAAAGGAGTTCAAATGTACGACAAAGATAAATTATCGCAAATTGAAGAGAGTGTCGAAAAATGGGAGGAGGGAACGCTCAAAAAAACGATGGATCGTTTCCCTGAGAGACGAGACAGTTTTATCACGACATCTTCGGAGGAGGTCGAGCGGCTGTATACGCCCGCCAGCATCCCGGACTTCGATTACGCGCGTGATTTGGGCTTGCCCGGTGAGTTCCCCTTTACGCGGGGCGTTCACCCGACCATGCACCGAGGCAAACTCTGGACAATGCGCATGTTTGCGGGATTTGGCACCGCGGAGGAAACGAACGCCCGCTTCAAGTATCTGCTCGGCGAGGGGCAGACGGGACTCTCGATTGCCTTCGATTTGCCGACTTTGATGGGCTACGATGCCGATGCTCCCGAAGCTCTTGGCGAATTTGGTAAATGCGGCGTTGGAATTTCATCGCTACGAGACATGGAGATTTTGCTGGATGGGCTGCCTTTGGATAAAGTTTCGACGAGTATGACGATTAACTCGCCCGCTTCGATTATTTGGGCGATGTATATCGTTGCGGCTGAAAAAACGGGCGTAAATAGAGCGCAATTACGCGGTACGCTCCAGAACGATATCCTCAAAGAATATATTGCGCAGAAAGAATATATTTTTCCGCCCGAACCTTCGATGCGATTGGTGACAGATACCATCGAATTCGGCACAAACGAACTCCCGATGTGGAATACGATTAGTATCTCCGGATATCATATCCGCGAGGCGGGTTCTACCGCCGCCCAAGAATTAGCTTTTACGCTGGCAGACGGATTTGAATATGTGCGCTGGGCATTGGAGCGCGGACTTGATATTGACGATTTTGCGCCGCGCCTTTCGCTCTTCTTCAATTCTCATAATGATTTCTTTGAGGAGATTGCGAAATTCCGCGCGGCACGCCGAATATGGGCGCGCGAGATGAAAGAGACTTTTGGCGCGAAAAACCCACGCTCTTGGCTGATGCGATTCCATACCCAAACGGCGGGCGCATCGCTCACCGCGCAACAACCTGAAATTAATGTCGTCCGCGTTGCTTTACAAGCCCTCGCCGGTGTACTCGGCGGGACACAATCTCTGCATACAAATAGTTTGGATGAGGCTTTGGCGTTGCCATCTGCCGAAGCTGTGACCATTGCGCTCCGTACCCAGCAAATTATTGCCGAAGAATCGGGCGTGACGAATACCATCGATCCGCTCGGCGGCTCATTTTTTGTTGAGGCAGAGACGAACAGAATCGAAGCGGAAGCCTATGACTATTTCCGCCGTATTGAAGATTTGGGCGGGATGCTGCCAGCTATCGAAAAAGGTTTCTTCCAGAGCGAGATCTCGGACGCGGCTTATCGTTATCAACGCGAAATTGATGAAAATAAACGCCGAATAATTGGTGTTAATGCCTATAATGATGAGAAAGAAGTCAAAGTCCCTATTTTGAAGATGGATCCTGAAGGGTATGAGAAGCAGAAGGCGCGCTTGGATGAAATCCGCAAGACGCGGGATAATGAGAAAGTGACGAAATCGCTAGAACGTCTCAAAAATGCTTGCGAAGGGACGGAGAATACGATGCCCTTTATTCTCGATTCGGTACGAGAATATGCCACACTCGGCGAAATCGTAAATGTGATGAAGGATGTTTTTGGCGAGTACGAGGAGCCGACTTGGATTTGATTTTAGGTATCAGGTGATTGGGGATTAGGAATCGGGAAAAATGGAACGCGGATTTGTGCAGATTGGGCGAATTTATGCGGATTAAAAAACTAAAAAGGTTTTTAAATCCGCATAAATCTGCTAAATCAGCGAGAATCCGCGTTCTATTTCTTTAAATTGAAACTCTTGCGATGCACTAAACTTTTTCCCAACTTTTGGATGGCGGAGCGATGTTGCCGTGTCCCGTAGCCTTTATGTTGTGCGAATCCATAATCGGGATACTTTTCGTCTAGGAGGCGCATTTTTGTATCTCGGGCGGTTTTGGCTAGCACAGATGCTGCCGCGATGGTGAGGGAGCGCATATCGCCCTTAACAAACTTTTCTTGGGGGATATTGATATCGGGGAGGTGAAGGTAATCGGTGATTAGGTAATCAGGGATGATGGCAAGACTCTCAACGGCTCTTTTAGCGGCTAATTTGGTGGCAGGGAGGATGCCAATCTCGTCAATTTCGGCGGGGGAGGCGAAACCAACTCCCCACGCGAGAGAAAGTTCTTTGATGCGCGGCTCGAAGGCTTCACGCTGACGTTGAGTCATCTGCTTGGAATCGCGCACGCCAGCCAAAATCCGCGCGAGGCTTGAGATGTTGGGGAGGATGACGATAGCTGTAGCCACGTCCCCTGCTAATGCGCCGCGTCCGGCTTCGTCTATCCCGCCAAGATATTGAAAGCCTTTTTTCCAGAGCCTTTTTTCAATTTTTAGATCGGGGTATTTGGGGAGGGTGCTTATATCAAACTTTTTTCGGGGCATAAAGATGATGAACCGCGAAGAGGCGAAGAGCGCGAAGAAAAACAAAAAACTTAAGTATTCTTCGTGTCCTTCGTTTCTTCGCGGTGATAAAGCCCTTTGCGCGCATTTTTGCGGATTTGGATTAAATCGAAAAACATCCGAAAAGAGTCTCGAAAGACGTTGATTTTGCTTTCTGCGTTGTAATACCAGGGGATAGGGAGTTCTTCAATTTTATAGCCGCGCATTTTGGCAATGAAGAGAATTTCAACATCAAATGCCCAGCCTTCGATACTCTGATATTGAAAAAGGTCTTCGGCAATATCGGCTCGGAAGTTCTTGAAGCCACATTGGGTATCGTGAAGTTTGGGGAGTGCGAGAGCGCGGATAAGTAAATTGAAAATGCGCCCGGTAAAATGGCGGTAGCTCGGCTCATTGTAACGAATCGCGCCCTTGACTTCGCGAGAGGCGATAACGATGTCGGTTTCGAGATTGGGCGGAATAAAACGGCGAATTTCTTCGATGGGCATGGAGAGATCGGCATCGCAAAAGATTCGGTATTCACCTTTGGCTTCGAGCATCCCACGCTGAACAGCACGCCCTTTTCCCGCTTTTTTGTTTTGCAGAACGCGTAGGGTTGGGTATTTTTCGCGTTGTCCCTGCGCAAGGGCGTAGGTTTTATCGCTACTCCCGTTTTCGACCACAATCACTTCGGAGGAGAAATTCTCTCCTGCTAAAAAAGCGAAGACCTGCTCCAGCGTGCGAAGCAGGCGGTTTTCTTCGTTATAAGCGGGGATAATAATAGAGAGAAATGGGGAAGGCATGGATATTTAAGTGAAGAGGACGATCCCGATAATGAAGAGGACGAGGAAAAGAATCAGGATTGCGCCCAGAATGCCCAAAATAGCAAGTTGTTTTCCGGTTAAGCCAAAATAGGTTTCAGGCGTTTTTTTGACGGGTGGACGGGAAACTCTGCGTGGCTTCGGCGGGGCTGTTTTGGTGGCTGGGGCATCCTCTTCTTCAAAAGCAAAATCGATTTCGCTCTTGTCTCGTGCTGGGGAGGGTTGATTTTGCTTTTTCTCCGGCTCAGGCGGCTGTTTAGGCGGACGCGGATTGATAATTTCTTCCGCAATCTCGTGGACAATTTCCACGCTCATCATGGGCGGCTCTTGCGCCAAAGCGGCGGCAAAGCGATCTACGGCATCGCTCATCACAATCCGCACAATAGGACGGACAGAGGCGATATGTAAGCCGGGATTAATCGAGAGCAGAATCGGCTCAATTCCTTCGGGGAGATTGAAATTCTTCCGGTCGAGATAAATTCGCACGGCTTTGCCTAATTGAGCGGTGCGTTTGAGCAAATTGATGCTGGCTTCTTTGAAATTTCCTCCTGATATGGTTCCCCACATATCACCTTTAGCGCGATAGGTGCCGAGCAGATGCGTCACAAAGATAACTTTGATTCCGGGAGGTCCAATCAGGATAAGGGGAACGGTGATTTTTGATTTACCCAGCGTGTGGTTACGAATCAGCGTGAATTTTTTGCCCAAATGTCTTTCAAATAAATCAATTGCCTGTTGTTGGGCTTGTAAATCCGGGTACCAAGAAAAACCATATTGAAGCGTTCCTTTGATGCGATTGATGGAGTTGATTGAGCCATCTTCTGAGATGAGTGGAGTTTGATCAATAATTCTCATGGAAAAAACCTTTTTAGTTGAGGAGTTGCCCTTTCAATTTTAGCACATGCAGCTTAAAAGACAAACCGTCAAGATGGGGGATGAGGGGATGAGAAAAAATATAGCTGGGGGCGATAGGTAGGGAGTTGAAAAAACTTGCTTCTACCGTTTTTTGTACCCAAAGGGCATAGATGGTTTGTACACGGATGACGCGGATTTCACGGAGAATTTTTGAAAAGGAAAAGTGTTCAATATTGAGCGTTTTTTCCGTGTAACTCCTTGAAATCCGTGTACAAAAGTTTATTTTCGCTTGTTTTTTGCCAAACCATAAATTCCGTTAGAACTAGGAAAAAACTGCCTCTTGACTTTATAGAACAACTGTTCTATATTTGCGTCTACCCAGTTCTATCCCCTTTTCCACCCCATGGCGTTTTGACCAATAAGGAGGTTGCCATGAACAAAACTTCTATTCGACCATTTTCATTTCTTTCAGGAAGCTCTCTCCAGCGAGGTCAGCTTTTTGGCTATATCTTGCTCGGGGCATTGCTCTCTTTTGAGATTTTCAATTTCGGATCAACGGATTTTGCATTAAGAGATCTCTTGGGCGATTTACGTTTTTTAGGGGTACGTTGGGCAACTATTCTAGCTTTAGCTTTTTGCGGGATTGATTTTGCGGGAATTGCCCGTCTCTTCACCCCTGAGCAGGGACGTGATGAACCTGCCGAAGTTTGGTACCTTTTCGGTGCATGGCTTCTTGCCGCCGCGATGAATGCGATGCTGACTTGGTGGGGCGTTTCGGTAGCGATGCTGGAGCATCCCGCGGTGGGGAGCGCATTATTGACACAAGCGACATTATTGCAGGCTGTTCCCGTATTTGTGGCGTTGATGGTTTGGCTGACGCGTGTCTTGATTATCGGAGCCTTCTCTATTGCCGGAGAGCGTATTTTTAGTATGGCAGACCAGCCCGCGACACGGAAAGGGTATTCAAAGAGTAAAGCCCGTCCTACAACGTATCGGAAACCTCGCCCTGCAACGCAAACTTTTCGACCGGCTCCTAAGCAACAGAATGCTTTTTCGGCATCACAATCTCAGCGGTCGGAGGCGCGAAATGAGCCGACCTATCATCCCGTTGGAATGGTGGCTCGCCCAACGGAGAGCAATCAGCCCCCGTGGAGATAAGCAAGATTCTAAATCCGACAGGGCAAGATATTACACTCTTTCCCATTTTGCGTATTGATCCCTGTCGTTTATATAAAAAGAAGGATTCTCGTTGAAGAGAATCCTTCTTTTGCCTTTTTAGCACTTTGCTCGTTGAAAGGCAAAAATTGGGGCGAATTAATAAGTGGGAGGTTTATGGTAATTTTTCTACAAACTGCTCTATGGCATCCGCTACTTCGTGGGGATTTTCGAGCATGACCATATGTCCCGCTTTTTCGATGGTAGTTAGTTCTGAGTTGGGGATATGTTTGTGGAGGTATTTTGAGTATTTCGGCGGGGTCATTTTATCTTCTGCGCCGCAGAGGATGAGGGTGGGAATCTTAATCTCGCCGAGACGCTCGCTCACATCGAAGTTGTTGCAGGCGAGAAAATCGCTATGTAGGACGGTGGGGCGGGTTTCTCCCATCCGCTGGGTGGCGAGTTCTTTGAGGCGGTCGGGGGCGTTGGATCCAAAAGACCATTCGGTGATGGTTTTGACCGCGAGTGGAAAAGTCGCTTCGTTGGTGGTACTTTCTAAAATGGCGGGAGCAACGCGTAGGCGGCTCCCACTGCCTAATAAAACGAGAGCAAGCGCACGGTCAGGTGCGTCTAAAGCAAGTTGAAGGGCAATGGCACTGCCCATCGAGTGTCCGATGATGACGGCGGCTGGCAGGTTAATCGCATCCATAAAATCTTGGATGATCTGGACATAATCGGCGATGGTCTGGCGACCTAAGCCCTCCGATTTCCCGTGACCGGGCAGGTCGAGCGCAGAGACGTGGAAGCCGTTGAGACGGCGGAGTTCGGGCGGATAATGGAGGTGGGAGCCGCCCGCGCCGTGAATGAGAATAAGTGGCGGGCTGGCAGGGGCTTCTGCCTCGTGACAGAAATAATATAGCTTGGCAGCGATAGGCATGGGGAACCTCTATTTGGAGCGGTGGAGACGGTCGGCGGCTTCTTCGGTGAGCGGAATGAAAACCTGCACATTTGTTCCTTTACCGGGGGCGGAATCGATATGGAGCAGTCCGTTGATTAATTCGGTGCGTTCGTCGAGATTGACCATCCCCAAACTGCCGCGTTTTTCGTAATCTTTGGTGACGGCTTTTACATCGAAGCCGACTCCGTCATCTTTGATTTCAAGAACGATGAGCGTATGATCTAAATAGCGTAAGATGACTTTGATGAGATTGGCTTTGGCGTGTTTGCGGGCATTATTGACGGCTTCTTCAGAAAGGAAGAAGATAACCCCTTGTTTGCCCATTTCAAGATTTTCGATGATTTTATCATCTACGTCAATTTGGACATTTTCTCCAAAGGTTTCTTTCATTTTTTCTGCCATCGATTCGAGGGCGGCGCGTAGCCCTTGCGATTCTAAGATGAGCGGACGCAAGGTGAAAAGCATGTGACGAATTTCTTTGGTGGTGCGGCGAGCGAGGTCTTCGGCGCGGATGAGTTCTTCTTCCACTTTGTCGGGGGCGCGGGTGAGCATCATGCGGATTAAGTTTAGGCGCATCGCAATCGCGGAGACGGATTGTGTAGGTCCATCGTGTAGGTCGCGGGCAAGTTTTTTGCGCGCTTCTTCTTGGACTTCAATCATGCGCTCTTTTTCTTCAATCAAATCCTGATAAAGACGCGCGTTTTGAATAGCGATGACAGATTGCTTCCCGATTAGTTCGAGCATTTCTCTTCGTTCTGTGGTGAAGTATTCGGGGTCGGGATGAGAGAAAAGCAATACGCCGTAAACGGTAAACCCTGTGCGAAGAGGGACACTGTAACTTGATGTGCAAGTGCGTAAGGCAATCACGCGGTTTAATTCGGGGTCATAATTCACATTTTGCGTAAGAACCGATTTTCCTTCGGTGATGGATGTGCCTAAAATCCCCTCTGTGCCGGAAAAAACGAGACGTTGGTCGGCATTGGTAAATCTTCGCGCCGATTTGACGACCAATTTATTCCCCACAAAAAGTAAAACCGCGCTCACAATCTGATCGTAAAAATCTTCGTTTTCGTCAGGGTGCAAAGCTCTGACGCTCAAATCGAGTGCGGTTTCTAAAACGCGCTTATAGCTTAGGGTCGCGTTGAGCGTGGTTGTAAGTTCGTAAATTGCGCGTAAACGCTCATTTTCTACCCTCTGTCGCTTGCGTTCTTTTTTATCTTGTTTTTCTCGTAAAAGGCGCAAACTGCCAATCAGGCGATTGCTTAAAAATCCAAATAAAAACCCTAAAGCCAAAGTAATTGCTGCGGCAATACCGCTTGCAACCAAAGACCCTGTGGGCATCTTAAAATATGCGTGAGCGAGAGTAATTACTACCATTACGGATGCCGCAAGTAGCCCGCCCAAAATCTCAAAATAAATTGCGCTGCTCAAAATCGGAAGAATGCCAACCCAAGAAACAGACCCCATCAGCCCGCCCTCTGCCCAGAAAAATAAACCGGCGAAAAGTAAATCTACCGCAATCGCTAATTGACGATGGTAATTTAACCGAATATTTAACCCTGCCATCGCGCTTAAACTCAGATTCCACAATGCCAAAGAGAAGAGCGGCAAAAGAGAAAGCAACTCACTATCTTTGCTCATTGTGATTGTTAACGTGAAAAGCGTTAACCAACGCAATGAGATAGCGAACCAATCGGCGATGTAGGGAGAATCGAATTTTCGCATGAACCTATGATACTCGAAAAAAAATATTTTTGGTGGAATAGCGTGATTTCTGTGGAGCGATTTGGAGAATCGCTCCTGAATTTGGGCTTGTGCGGCGTTGGAGACTACATCTCAGAGTCTCGAAGATTCTTTATGCTCCCAAGCCGCGGCGAGACCGGCAATAATCCCGAAGTTGATCCATAAATCAGCCATTGCAAAAGAATCTTGCATGAGAAAATAAATTGCAATTGCGATAAAAGAAGATAAACCCGCAATCCCGACCCATTGCATTTTCTCGCGCTTCAAGAACTCACCGATTTGGGCAAGAATAGCGAATAAGAAAGAGCTAAAAATCGCGAAACCGATGATTCCAGTCTCTCCCAGAAGCCGAAAATAGAGATTTTTGGCATTGGGATAGAGCGAACTGCTTGGGCTAAGTTGCACCGCGATTTCGGGATTATTATATAAAGACCAATCAGGGAAATATCGGTAAAGATAAAAGCCGCTGCTGCCTAGCCCCGTCCCCAAAATGGGATGCGCTAAAAAGACCTGCATCTCCGCCCAAAGGTAGGTAATCCGTCCGCCCGCGTTGGTCTTGACGAAATAATCCGAGAGGCTATTCGCTTTAACCGTCCACAAACGGCTGATGTATTTTTGATGGGCAAGGAAGGAAACCCCAGCCCAAGAAATGGCGATAATGAGCAATACAAGTATTATTCGCATAGCCAGAGTTTTCAATGTAGCCGCGCGCGGATGAAAGAACCAGCTAAACGTGCGAGAAATTGCTTTTCTGCCGCTTACGAGCAAAGTTAGCCCCGTCGCGATGATGCCAATTAGCAACCCGCCGCGTGAATAAGTTAAAACCAACGCCGTTAGAGAACCGAGCAAGAGTAAAGGCTCAAGCCAGACAAATTTTGTCAATCGAAAACGAAGCAATAGCGAGGCTACTAACCAGGGGATATATAAAGTCACTATTTGCCCCGCCAGCCATGAAGCCTCGAAAGCAAAACCGGAGACGCGCTTCAATTTGGTCAGACCGCGTACCGAGAAGAGTTTTTGCCATCCCGAAACCTGTGCTTTTGTCAGCAAAGGGGTATGGAGCGCAATCGCCTGCACACCGACCCAAAGCAAGCTCAAAACAAGTCCGGCATAGAGCCATTTTAGGGAGTGATGCACATCGTCCAGATCGCGGTGCATCCATAAAGTGGCGATGAAGAAGGATAATCCAATCCCAAAAGTGATAAAGGCGCGTATGGCGCGCCCCCAATATTCGTTTCCACGCATGGGGAGCGGGGCGAGTAAGGCTCCTGCTCCAGTTGCAAAAATGGCGAAAATAAAAAAGAGAATCAGCGGCAAAAGAGCGTTGCTCCAGGGGAGTTTGATTTCTTTGCGCCATAATCGCCACGCCAAAACCAGATAGAGCAGAGCCAAAGGGTAAAACGCCAGCGGGCGGACGTAGGTATGTTTGCCTAAAAAAGGGAAAAAGCGAAAGCTCGTTACGGGCAGGGTGAGCAGAACCAATCCCCAGAAAAAGCGCGCGGCTTTCTCTAAAGACACTTTTCTATTCATCCACTTTTCCTCCGAAAAGGATGCCTAACGCCGCGAAAAAAAGCATCCCCGATGCGCCGAAGAAAATATATGCGCCCAGCGGCGTTCTTCGGTTGATTGGCAATGATTCTTTTTGGCTCAACGAAGTTTGCAGATATGCGCTAATCCCCAAAGATTCGGATTCGAGCCGTGTAATCTCAGCTTCAACATCGGCGAGTTCTACATCGCCATTTTCCAAAGCGATTTTCAGGGAATTCAACGCCAGCGCGTTTGCTGCACCTTTTTGGGCTTGCTGATTAAAATTCTCTGCCCACAGGGAGACGATTCTCTCCGCACGCGCAGGGTCGGAATCTTCCGCGTAGAAATGCCAAGCACCATCTTCTGGCTGGGAGAGCTGGAGACGCTCCTGACGTAAACTTGCTACCGTTAAATCGGGTATCTCTTGAGAAATTGCCTCTACCGTTTCATCCGCCCACGCGACCTCGACTAATTTTCGCGTTTCCCTTTCAAGGTAATAGAAAATCTCTTTATCTTCGCTCGTTTTCCATGATTCTTCTACGTTGAAATCTACCACAACGGTTGCTTGCGCTCGATAATTGGGCGGAAAGATGAAATACGTTCCCGCGCCTAATCCCGCGCCGATGAGCGAAAAGATGAGCCAAAATTTCCAAGCGCGTAAAAGACGCAGAAAGTCGTTTAATGTGGGGGGAGATAAAAGCCAGTTCATAGGATTTTTCCTGTTTGCTTTTCTTTTCACGAGGTTGTGCGAAGTTTTTTTCTCTAAAGGTAACGCGAAGCATTGTGTTTAGAGAAAACTTAGTAATCATCTAGAAATAAATTCTTAAGGATTCACCACAAAGTCACAAAGGTCACGAA
>JAOZOM010000052.1 GCA_029933275.1 Anaerolineales bacterium
ACAATTTCTTTGCTAACATAGGCAAAAGAATGCATCGCCTTATTTTATCTAGGATCACTTTTCAAAGAAGAATGGATTTTACATCTGGAACAAAATTTACCAACTATGACTACTTTACGCCAGCGTAATCCTCGCAAATGTGGGCTCGTTTTAACTGGTACGGTGAAACCTTGTTACTAACCACTACCATAGGTAGTGGCTTGTATAATAGAGTAAAATGGGGGCAATTAAAATTTGGAGGCAAAATGGATTCATCCACACGCTTTTTGCACGCAATAGAAATGGGGGTTGGGGCTTGGGCTTGGGGAGACCGAATTATTTGGAACTACGGGGGTAGCTACACAGATGAAGATATACGCGGCGCATTCGACACCTCGCTAGAAAAAGGGATTCGGCTGATAGATACCGCCGAAGTCTACGGACGCGGACGCTCGGAGCGACTGATTGGCGAATTTCTCAAAGAAACCGAAGTTCCCGTATTGCTCGCCACCAAATTTATGCCCTACCCGTGGCGCATCCGCAAAAAAGCATTGCTCCGTTCCCTGCGGCATAGCCTCGAACGCCTCGATGTCGAATCCGTAGACCTCTACCAGATTCACTTCCCTATCCCGCCCATCTCCATAGAAAGCTGGATGAACGAACTCGCCACTGCGGTGGAAGAGGGGCTAACCCGCACCGTTGGCGTATCCAATTATAAAGAAAGCCAAATGCTTCAAGCCTACTCTGCTTTAGCGCGGCATAAAGTTCCGCTGGCATCTAATCAGGTGGAATATCATCTCTTGGATCGGCGCGCGGAAAAAAGCGGATTACTCGCCCGCTGCCACGAGTTGGACATCCGGCTAATTGCGTATTCGCCCCTGGCAATGGGCTTGCTGACTGGTAAATATACAGTCGATTCGCCCCCGCCCGGGATGCGCGGAAGAAAAGCCGCACGGATTTTGCCTAAACTCCCCTCCCTGCTCAAGGTGATGACCCAAATCGGGCAAGATCAGGGCGGCAAGACCAATGCCCAAATCGCGTTAAATTGGCTAATCTGCAAAGGGACGATGCCCATCCCCGGCGCAAAGAATGCCAAACAAGCCGAACAAAACGCCGGTGCGCTCGGCTGGAAACTAAGCGATGACCAAGTGGCAGCGTTGGATGAGGCGAGTGAAGTTTTAACGAAAAACAGTTAAGGGGCAGAATCTGTTTTTTAAAAGGAAGCAAGCCTAAATCCACGCGCGAAACCCGTTCCACATCCTATAAGATTCTTATTTTTCTCTAATTGGACAAAACATCTATAACATGGCAAAATATGCGCTTATATAGTTCAATTTATACAGGAGAAAGTATGAGTAAACGTCAAGAAATTCGTGAACGACAACGCAAGCAAAAAGAACAAAAAAAGATGATTACGCTTGGCGCGATTATTATTGGAGCGGGTTTGATTGCAGCGGCATTGATTTACCCCAGTCTCAACAGGGGAGAAAAAGTTCACGCACGCTATATGCAGCAAGATAACGCGATGGGCAACCCTGATGCGCCAGTTAAAATTGTTGAGTATTCAAGTTATAAGTGCGGGCATTGTGCGGCGTTTTTTTTTGAAACAGAACCTCTTTTAGAAGAGGAATATATTAAAACAGGGAAAGTGTATTTTGTTCATAAATCAATTTGGGATGAGCTTGCAGCAGAGGCATCTTATTGCGCGGGAGAGCAAAATAAATATTGGGAAATGCACGATTTGCTTTTTGCCAACCAAACAATGCCTTTTGATGAAGATGCTATGGCTGGATGGGCAAAATCTGCGGGGGTTGATATGGAGCAATTTAATAATTGTATGGCAGATGATACTTATGTAGATCGCGTTACACAAGATAACGAAGAATCCCAAACCGCAGGTGTGGAAGGGACTCCTTCATTTATCATTTCTTACGTTTTAGATGGAGAAGTAGTTGAGCAGATGTTACCCGGCAATTATCCTTACGAGGCTTTTCAACAAGTGATTGATGACGCATTAGCCAAATCAGGAAAATAGACTTTTCCCCAAATTACAAAAAAAGCAAAACCGTCAAGTTCTAAACTTGGCGGTTTTTTGATTCTTCTCTCACCCAGCCTTCTCTTAAGGAAAAAGACTGAGCACCCAAACAATCAGCGGAGCAATAGCTAACGCGGGGAGAAAGCTACCAATTCGGATTTTTTTGATTTCCAATAAGCTAGAGAAGGATAAGCCGATTAAAATCACGCCGCCGACCGCGGTCATTTCTATCATCATCGGTTCGGTGACGATGCTATTAAGTTGTGCGGCGAGTAAAGTGATACTCCCTTGATAAATGAAAACCGCAAAGGCGGAAAATGCGACTCCAATCCCAAGCGTGGAGGCAAAGGCGAGCGAAGCAAACGCGTCAAGGACAGATTTAACGGCGAGGAGTTCGTAATCGCCAACGAGACCATCTTGGATGGAGCCGAGAATCGCCAAAGGACCAATACAAAAGAGCAGGGATGCGGTCATAAAGCCGCGAATGAAACGGTTGCTCTCTTCGGCACTATTCCCATTCCCAAAACGGGATTCGAGCCACACGCCAAGATTCTCTAATCCCTCTTCGATTTTCCACCATTCGCCAAGTACCGCCCCAATTAACAACGCCCCCAAGACAATAAGCGATTCTTCGCTTTTCAGGAACATGGAAATGCCAATAGAGAGGGTAAAAAGTCCCAGCCCGGCGGTGACGGTATTTTTGAGTCGCGCAGGTAAACGGGAGCCGAAGAGGAGTCCCAGCGAACTTCCGATGAGAATGGCAACGATGTTGATAAAAGTTCCAGTCATAGATTTTCCTTTGGTGCGTTACGCTTTATTCTTCACTTTTTGTGTTTCTTTCCCCTCAAATTGATTTTCTGCCAATTCGAGGATAAAACATAGCGAGGAGAGGCGGTTTAGATAGCGTAGGAGTTCTTTATTTTCTAAATCTCCTGTAGCCAAAAGCTCTGCCACTCTCCGCTCGGCACGACGGGTAACGGCGCGAGCAACCGAAAGTGCGCCGCCGCCCGCGGTCTCGCCGGGCAAAATAAATTCGCGCGGCATCTCTGTTTTTTCGCTGAGGGAATCGGTTTGCGCTTCGAGCCACACGACGCGAGTTTGGTCTATGCTACGGAATTTTGCCGCGTTTTCGGGTGTCGCGGCAACCTCTGCCATCAATGCCGAGAGATCGCGTTGCGTTTGGGTGAGTATCTCGCGTACTTCAGGAGAATGTGAAAGAGCACGCGCCAAGCCTAAGGTCGCGGTCGTTTCGTCCAACGTCCCAATGGCTTCAATGCGGTGATGATATTTCGGCAGACGACCTTCACCGAGCAAGCCCGTTGTTCCGTCATCGCCTTTACGTGTATAGAATTTTGACATGGCAAGATTATACCGCTTTACGGCTCTGACTTCCGCTTCGGGTATAATGCAATCCTATCTTTTGGAGTTCCCTTATGAGAAAAGAAATCTCAAAAAATTGGATTGGTCATATTATCCCCCTGCTCACAGTGGCGATTGCTCTGGCAATGCTGCTGCTAACGCCTTTTTGGGCATATCGGAGTTATAACGAGCCTTTTTTAGGTGCGTTGATTGAACCGAATAATGTGGTTAGTCAAATTAATGGGAAGGGCTGGGTAGCACGCGAAATGGGCGTGGAGTGGTCTGACCGATTACTCTCTATCAACGGGACAAAAGTAGACTCTTCAGCAAAAATACAGGCAGTTTTAGCAAAAAGCGGTTTTTCACCAATCAACGTAACTTTTGAAAAGCGGAGCGGGGAAAAGTTTACTCTCACTCTCACTCCGATTCATCCCTCATTGAGCGATTTTTTCTCGTTATTCATCATTCCTTATTTGGTAGGATTGATTTTTCTCGCGGCTGGTTTATGGGCATATAAAATCCGTCCCGATTTGCGCGCCAGCCGCGCTTTTGTCACCTTTGCCGCCGCGCTTTCTGTGACCACCGTCACCTTTTTGGATATGAATACCACCCATCATGTGACGGTTTTATGGACATTAAGCCTCTCCGTTGCCGCGGGGGCATTGGTCAACTTGGCGTTGGTTTTCCCGCAAGAAATCCCCTTTATCGCTCGTTTTTCGTGGAGTCGTTACCTTCCTGTCGCATTGCCGATTTTTGCGGGCATCCCTGCCGTCAGAGAAATCATCTCCCCGACAACACCTTATGCCTATATTGATAAATGGTTTCTCAATTATGCCTTAATGGCATTCTCGATTTTACTATTTTTAGGCACTTTGATTATCCGCATGATACGGAGTCATTCTGCCATCGTCCGCCAGCAAAGCCGAATTATCGTTTTTGGCGCGGCATTAGCTTTTTTCCCCGCGCTCCTTTTTTATCTGCTTCCCATTGCGATAGGCGGCTCTGTTCCTGAATTTCGCCCATCGCTTTATTTCTCCCCGATGGTTTTCCTGCCGATTTCGGTCACTTACGCCATCATCCGCTATCGTTTGCTCGATATAGACCAAATTCTCAGCCACGCCCTCACTTATTTGCTCACCACCGCCGCTGCACTGGGCATTTTTTACGGCTTGATTTCCCTCATTTCGCTTCTCATTCAAGAAGTCGTTCAGCCGAATGATCCCCTCGTTATCGGCACTTATTTGCTAATGCTCATGCTGGGGCTAAATCCCTTGCGAAATTTTATTCATCGCAGTATTGACCGCCTTTTTTATCGCTCCCCCGCGGATTATCGGCGCGTGCTTACCCATCTATCCAATCAATTAATCATCACACCCAATCTTACCCAAACCCTAAAAATTCTCGAAAGCGAACTAGCCAAAGCCCTCTCTCCAAAGCGTTTTGTCGTTTATCTCTATAACGATAAACAGCAGGAATATCTACCGCATACCTCCCAAGAAGATAGCGCGCCACCTTATGCGGTCACAAATCCTATTGTGGAACTTTTGCAGGATGCCGCCGCCCCGCTTTGGTTGCCGCCGAGCGGCGAATTCCCCGCCACAATCAACGACGGGACTTACGCGTATCTGGCTGGATACACCTTCGTCCCGCTTCGCTACGAAGAGAAGCTGATCGGCTTTCTCTCTCTCGGCTCGCGCCGCTCCGGCGACCTCTACACCAGTGACGACCTCGACTTTCTCTCCGCGGTTGCAGCGCAATCTACTTTGGCACTTGAAAACGCGCGTCTTTTCACCAATCTAAAACACACCCTTGACCAAACCCTCGAAATGAAAAACCTGATGGACGATATTTTCGCCTCCATCGCGACCGGTGTAATCACAACCGATGTCGAGCGTCAGATCACGCTCTTCAACAAAGCCGCAGAAAAAATTCTCGGCATTCCCCTCGAAGATGTTCTCGGCAAACCCCTCGAAGATGCGCTCCCCGATTTTTACGCACAATTAGATGCCCCAACCGAACGCGCCTTAGTCGATGGTGCGCCAACCTTAAGCACGGATGTCTCGCCTCACGTCCAAACACGCGGCGATATTCATCTGCGCCTCTCCTGCTCCCCGCTCCGAGACGCATATCTCGCCACAAAAGGCACAACCATCTTCTTTGAAGATCTCACCGAAAGACGCAGACTCGAAGCCGAACAAGCCCGCGTTCTCCAAACCTTTGGCAGAGTTGTCGCCCCCCGCGTTCGTGACCGTCTTCTCGCCGACCCCGGCAACTTGCGCCTCGATGGTGCGGAGCAAATCGTCACCGTCCTCTTCGCCGACATCAGCGGATTCACCTCCTATAGCGAAAAAACCGATGCGCAGGAAGTCTTCAAATTACTCAACAGCTATCTCGACCTTGCAGCGCAAGCCATCCTCGAAGAAGAAGGGACTCTCGATAAATTCATCGGGGATGCGGTGATGGCAATCTGGAATAGCCCCGACCCGCAAGAAGACCATGTACTACGCGCTGTCCGGGCTGCTCAAACGATTTCCGAGCGTGTTGACGCGGTTCACGCCCAAATTCCCAATGCGGCGCAACATCTCATCTTCCACACCGGCATTGCGACAGGGACCGCAATGATTGGCAATGTCGGCACGCGCGAACTCTTCAACTACACCGCGATTGGCGATACCGTCAACGCTGCACAACGAATCGAAGCCGCGGCAAAACCCGGGCAGACTCTCATCAACAAAGCCGCGTATAATCTTGTTTCCACGCAAATCATCGCCGATGAGTTGGAACCGGTCAAAGTGAAAGGGCGCGAAGAAAGAATCCCCGTCTACAATTTACGCGGAATTAGGTAAATTCAAATGCTCATTCCCTACCATCGCCAAATTCTACGAGAAGCAATCGGCGGAAAATTCAGCGAACGCGCCTTAAAAATCATCACCGATGCAAACGCCAAACAAGATTATCTACGCGGACAAATCGGACATGACGAATATCATTTCGATAATAACGCCATGGCGGAGAGCTACGCATATATCGAAGAGAATCGTACCCAAATCCACTCCGCGCTCCAAAACGGAGACGTTGAAGCCGCGTGGACAGCCTTCGGAAGATTGACGCATACCGCGCAAGATTTCTACGCCCATAGCAATTACATCCCCCTCTGGCTGGCACAATTCGATACAAAATCCGCACCACCCGCATCCGATGTTATTCACGATGATGAAGAAATTATCCAAAGCCCTGATCTCCATTCAGGAAAACTCTATTATCCCCTCGAACTATTCTCCTACATTCCTTTCATCGGCAAATTCGTTATGCCCCTCCTCCCCAAAGATTCCCATGCGTGGATGAATATAGATTCCCCAAAACAAGGCAAAATCTTCGACTACACCTTCGCCGCAGCTGTCAAAGTGACGCGAGATGAGTTGGAAAAGGTTTTAGCAGAGTTAACGAAAGAAGAGAGTATTTTGTTTTTAGCGTATAATAGCCCCCATGATTAAACTCAACATTCCCGGACGCGGAACACTGCAAATCGAGCACCTCGTTACAGACGTAAACGGGACTCTAGCCCTAGACGGAAAACTGCTCGATGGCGTAGCAGAGCAAATTACCGCGTTGCGCGATAAAGTCCAAATCCACATGCTAACCGCGAATACGCACGGCAAACAAGCCGAAATAGATCAAGCTCTACATCTTGAAGCAGTCATCATCCAAAAAGGAAACGAAGCCCAACAAAAAGCGGATTATATCCATCAGCTTGGTGCAGAAAAAGTCATTGCTTTAGGGCAAGGCGCAAATGATGCCGAAATGCTCAAAGCCGCCGCCATCGGGATTGCGGTCAACTCCCTCGAAGGCTTGGCAATAGATGCTCTCAACGCCGCCGATTTGCTTCTCCCCGATACCCCCAGCGCATTAGATTTACTCAATCATCCCATGCGGCTCGTGGCTAGTTTAAGAAAATGAGAAAATAAAACCTATTTCGTATTCCCTAATGATTTACGCAATACGAAACACACAATACCCAAAATGCCAGAAAGCACCCAAACCCCGCCACCATCCCAAGAATCCCTCGAACGGACTCGCCCCACACGCGCCCAACGTCGCCGCGCGATACGGAGACAACGCCAAAAAGATATTCCGCGCGATGTAGAAGGTCGCTCGGAATACCTCCAAGCCCTCATACAACGCGCCTACCCATCTTACGAATACTTCATCTTCGCCGCCCTCAGCGGCGCGATTTTGGGATTTGGTTACCTCCTCGATTCTCAAGCTATTCTCGTTTTTGGCATCCTCATGGCTCCGCTAATGACCCCGCTGGTCGGGATGACCCTCGCCACCGTCAACGGCTCAGCAAAATACTTCATCCGAGCTTTCGGCGCATTTCTCATCGGCGGGATACTCGTTTTTATCACCGGTGCGCTCGCCGGTTTCGCTGCTCGGCTTTGGCTTCCGCTCACCCTCGAACAAGCCTTCGTCCATTCCCGCCTCTGGTGGACAGACTTAGTCGTCCTCGCTTTCGGCGCAATCCTCCTCGCGGCATCCTTTGTCCGCTCGGAGAAAAAACCCTTTTTGCCAAGCGTGATGGTCGCCTACGAACTCTTTTATCCCCTCAACGCGGCGGCGTTCGGTCTCGCCAGCGGCGTTGGCGATATTTATCCGCAAGGCATTTTTGTCTTCGCCGCGCACCTTGCGTGGGCATTATTTTTTGGCGCACTAACCCTTTTCTTTTTGGGATTTCGCCCCTTCAATTTTTTGGGATGGATTTTCAGCCTGCTCATTTTAGGCGTTTTACTCGCCACCTTAATCGGATTACTTCTGCCGGGGGCAAAGAACCAGCCGACCAACGGAATCCAGCCCATATCCACGTCCGTAGCGGAGGTGATTGGAACGGAGACGGAAGTCTCAGTTGCCACGCTTGCCTCTACGCGGACTCCTATCCCAGCTACGGTATCCCCAAAAAAATCATCCGCACCGAGCGCGACCTTAGGCTTGAGTGCCACACCAAGCAACACTGCCGAACCAACATTAACCGCCACCGCGACTCTCACCCCCGAACCGACTCCGCTCTACGCGCTAATCGCCTCGAGTAGCGGCGGCGGAGCCTTCATGCGCCGAGAACCGGGTGGACCCGTGATTTTGACTCTCGAAAATGACGAATTGGTACAAGCCCTCACCGCCCCGCTAGAATATAACGGAATTAAGTGGGTGCAAATCAAAGTGGTGCGAGGAACAGAAACTTTCGAGGGCTGGATCATTCAATCGGTACTCAAAACAGCGACTCCTTCGCCGGATTGGTAAGGAACTAGAAACGAGACACCGAGTGTTTTTATTGGCAGATATTCTCGAGTATAAAGTGTTCTTTTTTGCTTGAAATCTCTTCTTTCCACAAACGCTCGGTGTCTTTTTAATTTATACGGAGTAAATATGCCTATTCATTTTGGAACGGACGGCTGGCGTGCCGTCATCTCAGATTCTTTTACTTTTGCAAATTTACGGATGGTTGCCCAAGCCATTGCAGACGCGGTCGCTTCGGGGCATTTTGATAAAAGAATGGGGGGCGTTGCCGAACCCGATTTGAAGAAAATCGTGGTCGGTTTTGATACACGTTTTCTTTCAGATCGCTACGCGGGCGAGATTTCGCGCGTTTTAGCGGCAAACGGATTCACCGTCTACCTCACCCAAGCGGATGCGCCAACCCCTGCGATTTCTTACGCGGTAAAAAAGTTAAATGCGATTGCTGGCATCATGCTAACTGCCTCGCATAACGCCCCGCGCTATAACGGGATTAAACTCAAAGCCTCTTACGGCGGCTCAGCCTTACCCTCTCAATGTCGGCGTGTAGAAGTCTATATTAACGATAATGAAGAAAGAGCACGCGGTCCGAACTTGATGAGTTTTAATAAAGCCCGCCAGCAAAATTTGATTAAGAAATTCAACCCAATCCCAACTTATTACGAGCATCTGCGTACCCTGATTGATTCCGATTTAATTGCCGATAATCCCCAACGTCTCGTTGTCGATTCAATGTACGGTTCTGGGCGCGGCGCGATCAAAGGCTTTTTGCAGGGAACCGGTTGCGAAGTAGCAGAAATTCGACATAAATTAAATCCCGGTTTTGGCGGGATTCATCCTGAGCCAATCGGCAAAAATTTGGATGCCCTCGCTAGCGCGGTCAGCACTGGGATGGGCGACTTCGGTCTCGCCACAGATGGAGACGCGGACAGAATTGGGGCGATGGATGGGCGCGGCAAATTCGTTGATCCGCATAAAATCATGGCTTTAGCTCTGAAACATCTCGTTGAAAAACGCGGCATGAGCGGCGCAGTGGTGCGGACGGTTTCCACAACGCGGATGATTGATCGTTTAGCCAAAAATTATGGACTAAAAGTATATGAAACCCCCGTTGGCTTCAACCATATCGCCGATTATATGATGAACGAAGATATTCTCATCGGTGGCGAAGAATCCGGCGGGATTTCTTTCAAGGGACATATCCCAGAAGGGGATGGGGTGCTGATGGGATTGTTAATTGTAGAGATGGTCGCCGCGGCAAAGAAGCCTCTGCGCGAAATGGTAAAGGATTTGTTAAATGAAGTCGGACCCGCCTATTATCAACGTACCGATTTACGCCTTAAACGTCCCGTTGAAAAAGCAGAAATGACAGAATATCTCACCAAGCAGGCTCCTGCATCTATCGCCGAACAAAAAGTGGTCGAAGTCAGCGCAAGCGATGGCGTAAAATATATCCTTGCCGATGATTCTTGGCTCTTAATTCGTCCTTCCGGCACCGAGCCGGTTTTGCGCGTTTACGCGGAGGGGAGAAGCGGAGAGACTGTAAAAGCATTGCTGAAATATGGAGAAGGTGTTGCAGAATCAGTGGTCTAAAAAGCGGCAAGAGTAGCAAAAGAGACAAAGGCATCAAGGGCAAAAGCCCTTGCCACCTTTATCGCTCCTGCACCCCTTTAATATGAAAAAACCCTCTTACCCTCTCGCCATCGGCGAAGCTCTACTTGTTAACCTGATTTGGGCATCCTCTTTTATCATCGTCAAGATGGCTCTCGAAGATTTCGGACCAATAACCATCGGTGGACTACGTTATCTTATCGGTGCGCTAATCTTGTTCCCTTTTATGCTGC
>JAOZOM010000053.1 GCA_029933275.1 Anaerolineales bacterium
TCATGCCCTAAATCTTGAAATTGGCGCAGTTTTCGCATCGAGATGGTATGCCCCAAATGCAAATCGGTCGAGGTCGGGTCGTAGCCGCAATAAACATGCAAAGGTTTGCCGGTTTTTTCTGAATTAATAAGCCGCTGACGCAATTCTTTTTCCATCGAGGCTTTCATGGTCTCATCGCCATATTCAGTGCCTTGCATTAAAAGTTCAACTTGTTGATCAATATTCATCCTTCACCTTCCTTATAAATAAAAATCGCATCACGCTTCAAATTGCGTGATGCGAAGAATCACAAAACGCAAGAAATTAAGCGCGGGCGTAATAATAGCGTCCCTTTTCTTCTTTTTCTAAAGTTAATCCCGTTTCTTCCAGGATTTTTTTTAGCGTAACCTCGCCCTGAGCAAAACCAACTTTGCCCTGAATCTCCCCTTTGTATTCGACTTCTCCCAGCGTGCGGAATTCAAAATGGGATTGGTCGCCGATCACCTGAACAGTTCTGCCCCATCGGCTGGGGAGGACGTTAACCTTCTTGACCTCTTGCCAGCTTAGTGCGACCTGGCGGAGTCCGTTCTCAAACTTGATTCCGTTAAGGTTCAGGCTCATCACGGTACTGCGATCCACCCAATTACCCAACGAGATGCTGAGCGCGGCAAAAAGCATAAATCCGCCGAAAATCCACGCCGAAACGGGAACTCCACCGAAACGCCACTTCATAATACCCATTGCCACTAAGAGGACAAAAGCTAAAATCCACGCCGTGATCTCACTTCGGCGGGAGCTTAATTCGGGACGAAGTTCTTTGTTCAACATGGGGCGTATTATACAGCAAGAGCCGTAGTTATTTAAGGGGAGTTTTTTAGGAGAGTACCTAAAACAATAGCGTATTGGATAGCACGCCAGTCTTGGAGACCGCCCTATTCTCCTTTATAATCCTTTTGCATGAAAACGCAAATTATCCAACTCGAAGCACACGACGACCATATCTCTATTCGCGATAAGATGAATTGGAGTAAAACGCCGCGCATCTTGCTCGTTTTGCCGCGCCGCCGCAGATTCGACTTAAATTTGCTCGATTTAAAGCTCATCCAACGTCACGCCCACAGTCTCGGTGCGGAGTTAGGATTAGTGACCAAATCGGCAAAAATCATTCGCACGGCGAAAGAGTTGGGTATCCCGATTTTCAAGAGCAATTTAGCCGCACAACGCGAGGCGTGGCCTCAGGAAAAATCCCGCCCAAGCAAAAGACGAAAAGCAAAACAAAATCTGCGCGAGGTCGGAAAAGAGTTACGTCCCATTGAAGCGAAATGGCGTAAACATCCCCTGACGCGGCTAGGATTTTTCACCCTCGCCACGCTTTCTTTGCTTCTCCTCGCGTTTGCTTTTATCCCGCAAGCGCGGATTGAGATCGAGCCGGAGAGACGCACACAAAGCCTTGTTATTCCGATGCGCGCCAATTTGGGCATCGAGGATGTTTTTCTTTCAGGGAGCATCCCGGCTTACAAGTTGCGCACCACTTTAACGGAAGAACGCTCACTCGTCTCTAGTGGTAGGATCGCGATTCCAGTTCAGGTGGCGCGCGGCTCCGTCCTCTTCCGCAATCTAACCGACCTGCCCATCCAAATCCCTGCCGGAACGGTCATCCGCAGCATCGAAGATGAAGAAATTCGCTTTGCAACGGTGGAAAATGCAAAAATCGCAGGCGATGTGAATGCTGAGGTGAAAATTCCCGTCAAGTCACTAATTTTTGGCGAGCGCGGCAACCTTGAAGCGAATACGCTCCAAGCTATCGAGGGCGAGCTGGGACTTTGGCTGGCTGTTACCAATCCCGAAGCGACCAGCGGCGGCGGCGATAGTTATGTGAGTGCACCCACCGAGCGCGATCGAGAAGAGTTACGCACTTCGGCGATGACACATTTTCACAAAGATGCCGATGCAGAAATCAAAAAAGAGCTTGCGCCCGGCGATCTGATTTTTCCGAATTCTTTGGGCGAGATTAAAATTCTCGAAGAGATTTATGATCCTCCCGAAGGGGAGACGGGAGACCGTCTAACGCTGCAAATGAGCGCGGCGTTTGAAGTTCTTTACACCAAAGAAGCGGATTTGGCTGAGCTGGCGCAATCTGCACTTTTGGCTTCTATCCCACCGGGATTTACACCCGTGCCAAATTCGCTAAATTTCTCCCCTGCGAGTGAATTTGAGACCAATCTAGTCGGCGTGACTTCGTGGCAGATGCGCGTGGCGCAAGAATTGCGTCCAATCATTTCATCTACTCAAGTTGGATCTTTAGTGCAGGGTCACAGCTCAAAAACGGCTATACGCATCCTCGGCGGGCATTTTTCCTTAATTTCTTCTCCCAAAATCACGATTACCCCCGCTTGGTGGCAATGGCTCCCTATCGCTCCTTTTCGGATAGAAGTAATCGTGAAGTAGCGTTTTAGGTTTTATCCGCAGATTAAGCAGATTTTAAATCCTGTCACCCTTGTCTCTCTTATCACCCTCTAACCCCTCAAAAAAAATGAAAATTCTCTCCGTAGACCCCGGACAAAAAAATATCGGACTCGCCATCAGCGATGAACTCGGCATCTCTGCCAAACCACTGACTGTCATCCAACATATCAAACGCGAGATAGATGCCGCCCAAGTAGCAACGATTGCCGCGGAAGAACACGCCGAAAAAATCATCATCGGGCAATCTCTCGATGATGATGGCAAACCGACCTTCGAAGGTCGCCGTTCAGCGCGATTTGCTAAAGTTCTTCGCACACAAACCGATATTCCCATCGAACTTTGGGATGAGGGTTACAGCACCCAAACCGCTCGCCAAAACGCCATCGAAATGGGTATTCCCCGCAAAAAACGGCGCGGACACCTCGACGATCTCGCCGCAGCCGTCATTCTCCGCTCCTATTTAGAGAGCCATTCATAATTGAGAATTATCAATTGATAATTCTCAATTCCCACCAATGCGCCGATTTATCCTAGCATTTTTCTTTCTCCTCATCCTTCTCGCCCTCGCGGTTCTCATCGCCATCCCCATCATTGCAAAATCACTTTATGGTGCGCCATCTCCCGCACTGAGTGGAATCCAAGGCTTTAAATACGCGGCAAAAATCATCTATTACAACTCAACCATAAAACGCCCTACCGACCCATTTGGTACAGAGAAGAACTTCAAACTCTCTAACGGCGAATCACCCTATCAAATCGCCGCACGCCTCAAAAGCGAAGGGCTCATCCTAGACGAAGATGCCTTCATCACTCTCCTCGTCTACACCGGCGCAGATTCCCATCTCCTGCCCGGTAACTACAAACTCAGCCCAACCCTTTCCATGCAAAGCATCGCGGGGATGTTGCAGGATTCGCACACCAGCCAAATCATCTTTATCGTCTTACCCGGTTGGCGGATAGAGGAAATCGCCGAATCGCTCGCCTCCTCCGGTTTGTCCATTTCAGAAAAAACATTTCTGGATGCCGCACAGATTCCCCCTCCCCGCGTTGTGGATGCAGAAGAGGCAACGAGTAGCGAAGGCTTCCTCTTCCCCGATCAATATCTCCTCTCTCGCGATTTAACTGCCGAAGAACTTCTCGCCGAGCTGACGCAAAACTTCGCCGATCATCTTAGTCCTGAACTCAAAGCGGGATTTGCCATGCAAGGTCTCACTCTCTATGACGCGGTCAAACTCGCGTCTATAGTCGAGAGAGAGGCTGTCGTCGCGGATGAACGGAAGATGATCGCGTCCGTATTTCTCAATCGGCTTCGCGCAAGCCAAAAATTGGAGTCCGATCCGACCGTCCAATACGCATTAGGCTACACCGGAGAAACGTGGTGGAAAGCTCCCCTCAGCTACGCGGATCTCAAGATTCAATCGCCCTATAACGCCTATCTCTACGCAGGTCTCCCGCCAACACCAATCTGCAACCCCTCGTTAGGGTCGCTAAAAGCAGTTGCTTTTCCCGCCGAGACAAACTATTACTATTTCCGCGCTCGCTGTGACGGAAGCGGTCTCCACGCCTTCGCTGAGACCTTCGAGGAGCATTTGAATAATGGATGTGAATAAAGCATTTTATTTGTGTTTATACGCAGTTTACTTTGCGAATTCTTAGCATTTATGAATAAACTCAGCAGCAACCTAAAATATCTCCGCCGACCAACTTGGGATTCCGGCATATCTCCGCCCGAATTGCTCAATTTCATCGCCACACATCCCGCCGGTCGCGCCATTGATTTAGGGTGCGGCACAGGCACAAATGCGATTACCCTCGCCCAACACGGCTGGCAAGTGAGCGGCGTAGATATAGCTCTCATCGCGCTCTACCGCGCTCGCCGCAAAGCCAAATCATCCCAAGTGAATCTCGATTTACACCTTGGCGATGTTGCCAAGTTACGCGGCATCGAGGGGAAATTTAACCTCGCTCTCGATATAGGCTGTTTTCATAATTTAGGGGAGCAAAAAGAAAAATATCTCAACCGCCTCGACCAAATTCTCACCCCAAATGGTTTTTGGCTGCTCTACGCCCATCTCCTCCCCCACGATGACGACGCGACACACGGCATCTCAGAGTCAGATTTGGAAGTTGCTACATCCTATTTTAGTATTCTATGGGATGAACGAAGTCGCGACAAAAAAGGAAGAAATGCAATTTGGGTTTTATTTCAGAAAATCTAACTCAACCCGCAGGTTTAAAAAAAACACCAAGTGTTTTGAAAACACTTGGTGTTTGGTATTCAAACCTACTCCCCTTGAATCTCATCCAACAAAAAACTTTCTTCGCATTTTATGCACTGTGCCTCGCGCTTATTTGAAACCACCAATAAACCGCCACATTTCGGACAAGGTTCAGGGATAGGTCTCTTCCACGAAGTAAATTCGCAATTGGGATAATTCGCGCATCCATAAAAAACGCGTTTTTTGCGCGTTTTACGCTTGATTAAATCGCCGCCATCTAAAGGACAGGCGATGCCAATTTTCTCTAGCCAGGGTTCGGTATAACGACATTTTGGAAAATCACTACACGAAATAAATTTCCCGAAACGTCCAAAACGGATGACGAGATCGTGCCCGCATTTTGGGCAGGCTCGTCCCACTTTTTCCGGTTCGCGTTTCGTAGTTGGGATTTCTTTCTTTGCATACTCCAACTCTTTAGCAAAAGGGGTATAAAAATCGCGGATAACATTCACCCACTCTTCTTCGCCCAACGCAACTTTATCTAAATTATTCTCCATCCGAACCGTAAAGCTCAAATCCACGATGTCGGGGAAGTATTTCACCAGCAAATCGTTGACTATTTCGCCCGTTTCAGTGGGAACAAGTCGCTTATCCACGCGATCCACATAGCCGCGGGTTTGGATTGTGGATAGAGTCGGGGCATAAGTTGAGGGTCGCCCAATCCCATTTTCCTCCAACGCCTGCACCAAAGATGCCTCGCTATAACGCGGCGGCGGTTGAGTAAAATGCTGCTTCGGATCCAATCGCACTAATTCCTGCGCCTGCCCCTCTACCAAACCAGTCGGGATGTTAACGCTCTCATCCCCATTTTTACCCTTCTTTTTATTCAAATTGCGTTTATCGGCATAAACCGCTAAAAATCCCGCAAATCTGAGCGAAGAACCCGTTGCACGCAAAAGATACTCATGCGCCTTCGTTTTTGCCAACACTTCTACTTGCAAAGTATCATAAATCGCCGCAACCATCTGGGATGCAATAAATCGCTGCCAAATCAGGCGGTAGAGTTTAAATTGACCGGCATTCAGATAGTCTTTGATTTTTTCAGGGGAACGCATGGCGGATGTGGGACGAATCGCCTCGTGCGCCTCTTGTGCGCCTTTCGCTCGTGTTTTATGCTTGGGTGGCGTTGCCGGGATATAGTCTGCCCCAAAACGCGCCGTGACATAACTACGCGCTTCTGCAACAGCCGAATCGGCGATATGGATAGAATCGGTTCGCATATAGGTAATCAAACCTGTGCCACCACCTTCTCCCACATCCACGCCTTCGTAGAGGGATTGAGCGAGAGCCATCGTCCGCTTGGCAGTAAAGCCGAGCCGCCGAGAAGCATCCTGCTGGAGAGTCGAGGTGATAAAGGGAGCGGGAGCCTTACGCCGCCGTTCTCCGCGTTTAATTTTCTTGATTGTATACGCGGCTCTTTCCATATCTACGAGAATCGGCTTAACGATTTCTTCGTTCGGCAAACTCGGTTCTTCTCCGTCAATTCGCGCTAATTTCGCTATAAGGGTAGATTTCAAGCCATCCGGTTTTAGCTCGGCAGCAATCGTCCAATACTCGACCGGATCAAACGCGTCAATCTCGCGTTCTCGCTCCACCACCAGCCGCAATGCAACCGACTGCACACGTCCCGCCGAAAGCCTACCGCGTACTTTTTCCCATAAAATCGGGCTAATCCCATAACCAACGAGACGATCTAAAATCCGCCGCCCCTGTTGAGCATTAACCAAATCCATATTGATTTCACGCGGCGAAGAAAATGCTTCTGCGATTGCCGATTCTGTAATTTCATGAAAAACAACACGCCGCGCTCGTTCCGGTTCAATTTCTGCGGCTTCCAATAAATGCCAAGCAATCGCCTCTCCTTCGCGATCAAGATCGGTGGCGAGATAAACTTCTTCGGCTGTTCTAGCAATTTTCTTTAATTCCTTAACGATTGGGCGTTTATCATTTGGAACGCGATATTTCGGCGTGAAATTATTTTCAACATCTACCGAAAGTTGTGAGCGCAATAAATCACGAACATGCCCAACCGAGGCTTTGACGGTATAACCGCGTCCCAAAAAGCGCCCCACCGTGCGTGCTTTTGCGGGAGATTCGACAATTACTAATTTGCCCTTGCGTTTTCGCTCGCGTTTGACCTTCGGTGGCGGGATTAAGCCCTCATGCGCGTCCGTACGTCCCGTGCGGTACATTTTCGTTCCGCAAACTGGGCATACGCCGCGTGTGACTGGCGCACCAATTTTATTAAAAGTCGCTTCTGGCTCAGATACTTCTCTTTTAGTCTTACATTTCATACAGTAGGCTTCCAAAATATCCTCCTACAGATAATCTTTTCGGTTTTCTTTTTTAAATTTTTCTACAATTTTACGCACATCTTGGGCTTGTTCACGCCGTGCAATCAGCAAAACATCGCCGCTATCTACGATGACCAAATCGTCTACGCCAATGGTTACAATTAAGCGTTTTTCACCTTCCCCATAAACGAGCGTATTACGTGTATCTTCTGCAATCGCTTCGCCGTTCAAAAAGATATTTCCTTGTTTGTCGCTCGGCAAAACAACGTCAAAAAGCGAATCCCATGAGCCAACATCGCTCCAGTCCAAGCCGCTGGCGGGCAGAACAGCCACTTTTTCGGCATTTTCCATGATGCCGTAGTCAATCGTCTCCGATGCAAGGGGCAACCATAAAGTTTGGATAACGGAAGCAAGCTCAGGACTTGCGAGCGCAGCAGAGATCTCATCCAAAACAGATTTAAGCTTGGGCATCTGCCGCTCAATTTCGGATAAGATGACTTGCGTCCGCCAAATAAACATCCCTGAGTTCCAGGAATATCCGCCCCGAACGCTCATCTCGTAGGCTTCCTCTTTTTGCGGCTTTTCTTTGAAGCGTTTTACTTGATAAACGGGATAATCGAAACTTTCGGGTAATCTTTCGCCGCGCTGGATATAGCCGTAGCCCGTAGCAGGGAATGTGGGGGTGATGCCGAGCGTAACGAGGTGACCTTGCTCGGCAACTTTGACCGCTGTGCGGAGAAGATGGTAAAAAAGATCGCGATTGCGAATGAAATGATCGGCAGGGAAGAGAGCCATAACCGCTTCAGGATCACGGTGATGCAAAACAGTTGCCGCTAAGCCAACCACAGAAGCGGTACCGCGCGGTGCGGGTTCAAGTAAGAAATTCTCTTCGGGCAATTCAGGTGCTTGCGCCTTGAGCATTTCGGCTTGTTCCGCGATAGTGACGACTAAAATCCTTTCAGGAGGCAAAAATCCTTTCAGGCGATCCACCGTGGTCTGAAAGAGCGTTTTTTTGCCAATCAACTTTAGAGCTTGCTTGGGTGTTTCTCGACGGGAGAGGGGCCAGAGCCTTGTCCCGCCGCCGCCAGCCATGATAACGGCGTAGGTATGGGGTGAAGTGGTCATAGTTTTTAGTTTTACGAGTCCGTTTTATATTCGCCCTGCATCTCACGCATGGTGACATAATGCATTCCACCAACATGGCGAACCATGCCTTTTAGCTCCATCATCACAAGAGTAGAGGATACTTTTTCGACCGCCAATCCCGTTTTTTCACGGATTTCGTCTACATGGATTGGCTCGTGTGTGAGCGCATCTAAAAGTTGGGATTCGGTTGCGTCTGCGGGCAGGATTTGGCGAGCGGCACGATGCTCGGTAACACGCGTTAGGTCGAGAATTTCGAGGATATCGCGTGGATTAAGTAGCGGATGTGCGCCCTGTTGAATAAGACGATTAGGTCCTTTGCTCTGTGGAGCGAAGATATTGCCGGGGAGCGCAAAAATTTCTCGTCCTTGCTCAAGAGCAAAATTCGCGGTAATTAATGCACCGCTGGTTTCTCCCGCTTCGATGACAATGGTTGCCATCGAAAGACCGGAGATGATGCGGTTACGCGGCGGGAAGTTTGAGCCTTCGGGCGGTGTATCGGGGGCGTAATCGCTGATAATCGCGCCTGTTTTGGCAATTTGTTCTGCTAAGGTACGATGTTCGGGCGGATAAATCCGATTGACGCCTGAGCCGAGAACGGCGAGGGTGCGTCCACCCGCTTTGAGAGCAGCTTTGTGGGCAATTCCGTCTACACCGCGTGCGAGTCCACTGACGATGGTGACTCCGTTTTGAGCGAGAAAGGTGGCTACCTCTTCCGTCACTTGCTGACCATAGGAAGTGACTCGGCGAGTCCCGACTATGGCAACCGCCCACGCATCTTCTTCGAGAAAATCGCCGCGTAGATAAAGAATAGGCGGCGGTTGAGCAATCTCTCGGAGACGGGCGGGGTAATCGGCATCGTCCCACGTCATCACGCGGATATTCTTTGCCGCGATTTCGTTCCAGAGGGTATCTACATCTACTTTGCTGCGGGTGTCTACAAAATTTTCGATAATTCTCTTGCTAAGCCCCGCAGTGCGCAAATCAGCGGGCGTTGCCCCCCATGCACTTTTCGCATCGCCGAAGGTTTCGAGCAAAGCCTTTAAACGGACAGCCCCGATCCCTTTGACAAGGTTAATGGCAATCCAATAAGGCTTATCGTTCATGTGGTAGTTTAGACTAAGCCGGGGAGCAGAAAAACGTTCATTTTTCCCTCAGCAAGTTCAACGTCAAGGACGACTTCGGGAATGGCGGGGAGCAAAATTTCGCGTCCGGATTCAGATCTCACTAAATAGACATCGTTCGCGCCGGTTTTAATAATTTCTTTAAGCTCGCCTAAGACCTCGCCTGTTTTTTCCTCGATGACTTCCAATCCGATTAATTGGTAATCGTAAAACTCTCCATCGGGAAGCACGGGCAAATCAACGATATTGGCGTAGACGTAATGATTGCGAAAACGCCCAATTTCATCTCGATCGTTGATGCCTTCAAAAGAGAGCAAAAGTCCCTGGTTATGTTGGCGGCGTGTAGCAATAGTGAGAGAAATATGCTCTTTACCGACATAAAACATAGCACCCGCACTAAATTGCTCCGGGTGATTGGTTTGGATTTCCAGCATAATCTCACCGCGCACGCCATGCGGACGGCGAAGAAATCCGACTGCTAAATATACAGGCTCACCTTTGGATGGTGAGCCTGCTGTGGTGTTTTTTACGTGTTGCGCTGCTGCCATTTTAGGGATCAGTTACATCGAGGGAGGCTTGCTTACCCTCTCGCTCTGCGGCAACTCGCAATAAGGCTCGCATGGCATTTGCGACTCTCCCGCGCTTGCCAATCACTCTTCCCATATCATTTTTTGCCACGCTTAGTTCAAGGTCTACACGACGACCAGAGCCGTATTCATGGACTTCAACTTCTTCGGGATTATCCACTAAGGAGCGAGCTATATATTCAACTAATTCTTTCATTTATGACACCCTTTCGCGAAGACGTGAAACGCAAGTTTATTTTCACGCTTCACGTTTTACGAGTTACGTTTTTAGTCTTTACGGGTTTTCGGGTTGACGTTGCGCTCTTCCATCATTTTGGCAGATTCAGCCATCAAGACTTCAAGTTCTTCTCCAGCTTTAAAACGTTCATAGCGATCAGAAACGCCTGAGAATCTGAAAATTTGCAAAACAGAATCGCTGGGTTGCGCTCCATTTTTCAGCCAATGATAAATGCGATCTTCTTTAACTTCAACAGTAGTGGGTTCTGTGCGGGGATTGTAAAATCCTAAAATTTCAAGAAACTTACCATCACGGGGGTTTTCTTTCTCTGCGGCAACGATACGATAAGAAGGTTGCCCTTTCATGCCTACGCGGCGTAAACGAATACGAACCATTGGAT
>JAOZOM010000054.1 GCA_029933275.1 Anaerolineales bacterium
TCACGAAAGCGATTATGAATTAGATTCCGCGATCACTCCGCAAATCGCACAAGAAAACCTTAACGATGCGAAAAGATTTGTATTAGAAATGAAACAGTGGCTGAGAAATAAAGGTTGGATATCATGACCCAATTAAACAAAAATGAAAAACTTGCTTTAGCTGAACTGCTGAAAAAATTAGACTCAAAATTCTCTCAAGAAATCACCCAAACGCTTTTATTTGGTTCAAAGGCGCGCGGAGATAGTAATAAAGATTCCGACATAGATTTACTCATCATCTTAAAAGAAGAAAACGCACAAATACGCTGGGAAATTTTGACTCTGGCATCTCAGGTATCCTTGGAATATGATTTACTAATCAATCCCGTAATCAGCACTACGAAACGTGTAGAACGTCAACGCGGATTTAGTTTTTATAAAAACGCGGCACGCGACGCAATTCAATTGAATTTACGACAAGGACGCTTGAAGCTCGTTTCTAATGTATCATTGACATAATCACGCAAAAATTCATCTTATTCCCCCCACAATTCTCCCGAACAACCAGCAACTAACAACCAATGAAAAAAAACTTCCTAGAACGCCCCCTCATCTCCTCCCTCCCCGCTATCACGGGTGAGGTCTTCCTTTTCGGGCTGATTATTGCCCTCGCTCTCTTGAGCCGTTTCTACGATCTGGATACGCGCGTCATGAGCCACGACGAGAGTTTGCACACTTACTTCTCGTGGTTGCTCTACAAAGGTGACGGTTATCAGCATAACCCGATGATGCACGGACCGCTCCAATTCCACTTGCTCGCCCTGAGCTACTTCCTCTTCGGCGTGAGCGATTTTACCGCCCGCATCCCCTCCGTGATTTTCAACATCGCCACGATTTGGATGCTTTGGTATTGGCGGCGTTATCTTGGTAAAGCCGGTGCGCTAATTGCAGGCTTCCTGATGCTCATCTCGCCCTATTTGCTTTTCTACGGACGCTATGTCCGCAACGAAGCCTTTAGCGGATTTGCAGGGGTGTTAATGTTTTTCGCCATTTTACGTTATCTTGAAAGCGGCGAAAAACGCTATCTTTATTGGCTTACGATTAGCCTATTGATTAATTTCACCGCCAAAGAAACCGCTTTCATCTACGCCGCGCAAATTTTACTCTTCCTTGCCGCGTATTTCGCTTGGCAATTGCTCAATAAATCCTGGAAGAATCGACAGACTCGCGCTAACTTCATCAATCTTCTCGCATTGGCAATACTCCTTGTTGGCGGAGCTTTAGGCGCAGGTCTTCTTAGCAAAGGGAAAACGCCTCTCGCCACAGAACCCGCTGTCCCTGCGAACCCTCTTGCGGGCGGGGCAACCGCGACAACCATGAGTTCTTTCCCCTGGTTTCTTATTTTCATCCTCGCCGCACTGGTCGCACTCGGTTTTGCGGCATATTATCTCATTCGAGGCTTGGGCTGGAAGAAAATCCGTGAAGAACGCTCTTTTGATTTACTGATGCTCATCGGCACACTCATTTTGCCGCTTCTTACACCGCTCATTTCCACGATCTTCAATTGGGCAATCCCCACAACCACCGGTGAACTAGCCTCGCTCCTCACACCGGAATATATCCAAATTGGGGTCGCTATCCTCATCACCTTCGGCTTAAGTATCGCACTTGGGCTTTGGTGGAACGCCGAACTCTGGTGGAAAAACGCCCTTCTTTTTTACGCCCCTTTTACAATCCTTTTTACTACCGTCTTCACCAACAGTGCTGGATTTTTCACCGGCATCTTCGGCTCTCTCGGTTATTGGCTTGTCCAGCAAGAAGTCGCGCGCGGTAGTCAACCTTGGTATTACTATATTTTCGTCCAGATCCCTGTTTACGAATTTCTCCCCGCATTCGGCGTTTGGGTCGGCGTTTATTTTGGCTTCAAAAAGAAGAAAATTCACGAAAATACACAAGAAAATACAAAGGAGGGTATTGACGAAACTCTTGCCCCCTTTGATGAATCATCCATCACTTTCGCCCTTTTGCTCTGGTGGGTGATCAGCAGTGTCATCGCTTACACCTACGCGGGCGAGCGGATGCCTTGGCTCACCTATCACATCACCATCCCAATGATTCTCCTCACCGCATGGGGACTAAACCAACTCTTCGAAAAGCTCTCGTGGACAGAACTTCGCGAGAAAAAGGGATGGCTGGGAGCTGCGCTCCTCTTCATCTTCTTCGCCTCTTTCTTCAATGCGATTTTAGGGATGGGCGGATCGTTTCAAGGAAAAGGATTGGCACAGTTGCAGGCAACCAACGATTTTCTCCTCCCTTTGATTGTTGCCATCGCCAGCGGAATCGGCATCTTCTACCTCTTCCGCAATTGGACTTGGGGAAATCTCCTCAGCCTTGTTTCGCTCGTGTTTTTCGGCTTGCTCTCGTTATGGACAGGTCGTGCCGCCTACCGCGCCGCGTATATCAACTATGACAGCGCAAAAGAATATCTCGTCTACGCCCACGCCGCGACAGGGGTTAAAGATGTGATGGCACAGGTCAAAGAAATTTCCATGCGCACCAACGGAGATTTAGGGGCACTCATCGCCTACGATGCGAGTGCGCCCGATACAGGCATTTCCTGGCCCTTCGTTTGGTATCTGCGCGATTATACCAACCTGCGCTCCTTTGATGCGCCCACTCGCTCCCTGCGTGAAGCCGCGGTCATCATTGTTGATTCGAAGAATTTTGACAAAATCGAACCGGTTGTCAACCAAAGCTATTATCGCAGCGACTATATCCGCATGTGGTGGCCCAATCAAGATTATTACGGCTTAGTTCGTAACCGAGATTCACATCTCCTCTTCGATTTAGATTATCCCTGCACAGGTGTATTCGGCGTTTTCAAACTCTTCCCCGGCAAAGATTTCTCTCATCTTTGCGAGGTTTTCACGAATCCTGCCATCCGCAGCGGCGTGATTGATATTTGGGCGGATCGGGATTATACAAAATACGCCGAAGCGACCGGAAAAACGTCAACCATGACCGCCGCAAACTGGGATCCCTCCGATAAGATGCGCCTCTACATCCGCAAAGATGTCGCCGCTCAAATCTGGAGCTACGGTATCCTTCCCGAAACTGGCACGGATATTATGGTAGACCCCTACGAGGAAAACACCATCGTTCTCGCCGCCGATTTTGTAATTGGACAAGAAGGCTCCGGTGAAGGCGAGTTTAGCGCGCCGCGCGGCATCGCCTTTGCGCCGGATGGGACTTTCTACGTTGCCGATTCTCGCAATCATCGCATCCAGCATTTTGATGCGGAAGGCAACTTTATCAATATGTGGGGAGAGTTTGGGGATGCCACCTTTGACGATTTACCCGGGGGCATTCTTAACGAACCCTGGGGCGTTGCTGTTGGTCCCGATGGGTCTGTTTATGTTGCCGACACATGGAATCATCGCATCCAAAAATTCACCGCAGACGGCATCCCGATTACGCATTGGGGATACTACGGTCAGGGCGAGGATGGTTTCGCTTTCTGGGGTCCGCGCGGGATTGACGTGGATGCAAAGGGAAATGTCTATGTTTCGGATACGGGCAATAAGCGTATCGTCAAATTTGACTCTGATGGAAATTACATCACCGAGTTTGGGACAACGGGGATGGGCGCAGGTGAATTTGATGAGCAAGTTGGAGTCGCAGTCGATTCGGATGGCATTCTTTACGTTACCGATACGTGGAATCAACGCATCCAATCTTTTGAACCCATTGAAGACGGGACGCTTTACTATCCGCTCCATCAATGGGATGTAAATGGCTGGTACGGGCAGTCGCTCGATAATAAACCCTTCATTGCCGTAGATGATAATGGCTCGGTCTTCGTTACAGATCCCGAAGCTTATCGCATCTTGCAATTTGATAGCGAAGGTAATTTCATCCGCACTTGGGGAGATTTCGGCTACGGGATGGAGAATATAGGTCTCGCCGCGGCGGTTGCGGTAGATGCCGAGGGGCATATCT
The DNA here is from genome assembly GCA_029933275.1 of Anaerolineales bacterium. Taxonomy (GTDB): domain Bacteria; phylum Chloroflexota; class Anaerolineae; order Anaerolineales; family Villigracilaceae; genus Desulfolinea. The sequence goes on from JAOZOM010000054.1 coordinate 3,979, forward strand.
GGGTTACAGACGCGGGGAATCAACGGGTGATGCGCTTCACTTTGCCCCAATAATTAGAAAGCACTTGGTGTTTCTCAAAACACCAAGTGCTTTTTTAACGAGAGCAAGCCTAAATTCACGCGCGACCTCTCCTCTGTCATCTATATCAGAGATAAAAATCACAGTTTAGCAAAAAATCCGTTTTGAAATTTCTGCCAATGGTATAATTTCTCTGTTAAATACTATTAATAGTTCCTTCAAGAAAAAGGAGTTTGAATGAAAATTCATGAGTACCAATCTAAACGTGTTTTTGCCAAATATGGCGTTCCCATTCCAAATGGGAAAATAGCGATTGCGCCCAAAGAGGCGTATGATATCGCCAAAGATTTAGGCGGTAAAGTAATCGTTAAATCGCAAGTCTTAGTTGGCGGGCGTGGAAAAGCGGGCGGCGTAAAGCTCGCTAAGACCCCCGAAGAAGCCGAGGAACTTGCGGCTAAAATTTTGGGGATGAAAATCAAAGGGCTGACCGTTCGTAAAGTCTTGATTGATGAAGCCTCGAATATCAAGAGCGAAATTTATTTAGGTATCACTAACGACCGCGAAAAACGGATGCCGGTGATGATGGTTTCAGCCGAAGGTGGCGTAGAAATCGAAGAAGTCGCTCGCGTTAGCCCCGAAAAAATTCTAAAAGTTCATATCAACCCACTTTTGGGTTTGCAGGGCTATCAAATTCGCGATATTGCGGCGAGTATTGAGCTTCCTCGAAAAAACTGGAAAGAATTCGGTGTAATCGCCAAGGGTCTTTGGGACGCATATAACGGTAGCGATGCAACGCTCGCCGAAATCAACCCGCTAATTATCACTGAAGAAGAGACCATGTTAGCCGTTGACGGCAAAATGCTGATTGACGATAGTGCGCTCTTCCGTCATCATGATTTGGCTGAAATGCGCGACCTTGATACCGAAGCCGAATCTGAAACAATTGCACGTGAGCATGACCTCGCTTACATCCAATTGGATGGCGAAATCGGTTGTATGGTCAACGGCGCAGGTTTGGCGATGACCACGATGGATATCGTCACCCTCTTTGGTGGCACAGCGGCGAACTTCCTCGATATTGGTGGCGGCGCAAACGCAAAGAAGGTCGGTGCAGCTTTCCGTATTATTCTCTCTGACTCGAATGTAAAAGCTGTTTTGATTAATATTTTCGGCGGTATCACCCGCTGCGATGAAGTTGCTAAAGGGATTTTAGAGGCAATCGAAGAAGTCAAACCGAAAGTTCCTATGGTTGTCCGTTTAGTCGGCACTAACGCAGAAGAAGGGCGTGCTTTGCTCGCCGATGCCGATATGATTACCGCAGAAACGCTCGCAGAAGCAGCTCGAAAAGTTGTTGCGGTTGCGAAGGAGGCTTAACGATGAGCATTTTAATTAATAAAGATACGCGACTTTTAGTACAAGGGATTACCGGTAACGAAGGACTTTTCCACTCTCAGCAAATGGCTGCTTACGGAACAAATATCGTAGCGGGCGTGACCCCCGGCAAGGGCGGCGAGTGGGTAATGGACGGGAAGGTACCGGTCTTTGATTCCGTTAAAATCGCTGCTGAAGCTACCGGCGCGAATACGAGCGTTATTTTCGTCCCCGCCCGTTTTGCCGCGGACGCGATTTTTGAAGCCGCAGATGCTGGGATTGAGTTAATCGTCTGCATTACCGAAGGCGTTCCGGTCAAAGATATGATGCGCGTTCGTGCTTATATTGATCAATTGGATACGCGTCTTTTGGGACCGAATTGCCCCGGTATATTGACCCCCGGCGTAGCAAAAGTTGGAATTATCCCCGGCGATATCGCTATCCCCGGCAATGTCGGGGCAGTCTCTCGCTCCGGCACGCTGACTTACGAAGTGCTTTATGCCCTCAAACAAAAAGGGATGGGCGCATCCACTTGCGTAGGCATCGGCGGAGACCCGGTAAACGGCACGAACTTTATTGATGTTCTCGCCATGTTTGAAGATGACCCCGCGACTGATAAAATCGTCATGCTCGGCGAAATCGGCGGAACAGATGAAGAGAAAGCCGCTGAATTCATCGCAACCAAGATGACCAAACCCGTTGCGGCGTTCATCGCCGGTCAAACCGCCCCTCCCGGAAAGAGAATGGGACACGCGGGCGCAATTATTCAATCAGGTTCAGGTAAAGCCTCTGATAAAATCAAGGCTCTCGAAAAAGCTGGAGTACGCGTTGCTAAACATCCGGAAGAATTACCCGATTTATTTGGATAATTTTTTAGCTTGAGATATAAAAAAGTCTCGTTCCTTTTAGGAACGAGACTTTTTGTTTAACTATAAACTTTCTTGACTCATCTTCTTTTATCAGATACACTGATTTAGTGTATCCTAAATAAGGTTTTAGTCTATGAAAACAACGCCATCCCATGCAACTGAAGATTACCTGAAAGCCATCTATACGCTCAGCATAGATGGCGATTCTGCCTCCACAAATGATTTGGCGGAGCGGTTAAATATCGCGCCTGCCTCTGTAACGGGGATGTTGCAACGCCTCGCGTCTGCTTCTCTGCCGCTCGTGGATTACCGCAAGCGGCAGGGTGCCACGCTCACACCCGCGGGGAAAAAAGCTGCACTGAGAGTGATTCGTCGTCATCGTTTACTAGAGACCTATTTACACGAGTTTCTCGGCTTTGCTTGGGATGAAGTCCACGAGGAGGCTTGTCGGATGGAACATGTTATCTCGGATGCGTTTGAAGAGCGAATTGACGCGCTTCTCGGGCATCCTACCTACGATCCGCACGGCGACCCTATCCCGGATTTAAACTTGCTTATGCCTCAAGAAGCCTCCACACGGCTTTCGGCTTTGCGTCCGCCACAAAAAGCGACCATAGAACGCGTCGATGCCGATGACAAGGAACTCCTGCGTTATCTCGAGGAGAAAAGCTTGGTTCCCGGTAGCAAGCTGGAGACACGTGCGTATTCGCCTTTTGATGGTAACCTGACATTTAAGGTAAATGGTCAGGTGATGATTTTGGGTCCCGCCGTCACACGTCATATTTATATTCAAGAAAATTAATCGTTTAACGAGGCTATTTATGTACAATCCCCTCTTTGCATTACTGATTGCAGCTGCACTCACTGCGCTTGGCTTTTTTATTTTTTCGCCAGAACGTGGCTTATTTTGGCAGTGGCAACGCACGCACAAAATGACAGAACATGTGCTGCGCGAAGATGCCTTAAAACATATTTTTCATTGCGAAAATGGCAACGAAAATGCCTCTGTAGAAAGTTTAGCGGGCGCATTAAGCATCTCAACAAATCGAGCCGCCGAAATTATAGCAGCCTTGCAATCTTTAGAGTTACTAGAGATTAAGGGAGGCGTTTTTCATCTGCCAGCGGCAGGACGGGATTACGCTTTGCAAATTATTCGCGCACATCGCCTATATGAGCGATACCTTGCAGAAGAAACAGGCTACGATGAAGTGGATTGGCACACTAAAGCGCATCAATTTGAGCATACTCTTAGCCACGAAGATGTTGAGGCTTTATCTGTCCACCTAGGAAATCCAACTCACGACCCCCACGGAGATCCCATCCCCATGTCTGACGGAACAATCGTCTACCCGGAAGAACAGATGGCTCTTACGGACTCGGAAGCTGATTCGGTCGTCCGAATTGTGCATTTGGAAGATGAGCCAGAAGCAATTTATGCACAATTAATTGCAGAAGGGTTGCATATAGGGCAAGAAATTCGTTTATTGGAGACATCTCCGCAACGCATTCGTTTTTGGGCGGGAAATGACGAACATCTTTTAGCTCCTATTTTTGCAGCGAATATCACTGTAGTACCTCTCAATAAAGAGATCTTAACCACAAAACCCTCCGGGCTTCCGCTTAGCGAGCTTTCGGTTGGCGAAATCTCAAAAGTGCTTTCACTTTCACCGCGTATGCGAGGGGCGGAACGTCGCCGTTTAATGGATCTTGGCATCTTGCCCGGCACAAGTGTTGAGGTTGAGATGGAAGCGGCGCAAGGTAATCCCGTTGCTTACCGTGTGCGAGGCGCAATTATAGCCTTGCGTAAAAGTCAGGCAGCGTTAATCAGAGTTTCTACTGAAGCATAAGGGAAAGAAGAATGACAACCAATTTTAAAATATCTCCAGATGCTTGCGAGACCTGTCCTATTCATGATATTGCCGCCTTACGAAAACTTGGCGTTGATATGAGCGAGTTCGATTACGTGGTCGCGTTATCTGGTAACCCCAATACGGGAAAAAGCACCGTTTTTAACGCTTTAACGGGATTACATCAACACACCGGTAATTGGCCCGGAAAAACCGTCACTCGCGCAGAGGGCGGATTTGAATATGGCAACCATAAATATAAATTAGTAGATTTGCCCGGTACTTACTCTCTTTTAGCAACAAGTCTGGACGAGGAAGTCGCGCGTGACTTCATCTTGTTCGGTCAACCTGACGTAACAATTGTGGTCGTTGACGCGACCCGTTTAGAGCGCAACTTGAACTTGGTCTTACAAGTTCTGGAAATCACGAATCGCGTTGTTGTTGCGCTAAATTTGGTAGACGAAGCCAAAAGGCACGGTTTGCAAATTGACGAACGTCGTCTCGCGCGGGATTTAGGCGTGCCTGTTGTTCCAATGATTGCCCGACAAGATCAAGGTGTTCCCGAACTTCTGCAAGCGGTTAGTGAAGTGGCTAACGGAAAAACAATCGGCAAACCTTATCGCGTTAAATATGATTCGCCTGAACTCAAAAAAGCTGTCATACAAGTTACTAAGCAAATCGAATCTGCCTATCCTGAACTCCCTAATGCTCAGTGGGTTGCAATGCGTCTTCTTGATGGAGATGAACGCATCGTTGAAGCCCTCCGCAAAGGCGAACTCGGAGATTTAACGCACGGCGATATAGAACAACGTTCTGCTCAAATGCAGGTGATTGGGAATCAATAGGAGTATCTTTATGACAACAGAAAATATAACATCCCTCGAAAAGATCCTATCTACCGCCCAAGCTCTACGCTGGGAAATTGGCGTAGATTTCCACGAAAAAGTAACAGAATCCATTTACACCGATGCCGCCAAAATCGCAGATCGAGCCACTACACGCCCTGAAGAAAAGCCACGTTTCGATTTTGATAGAAAACTAGACCAAATCCTCACCAGCAGAGTCTGGGGATTCCCTCTTATGCTTGTCATGTTGATGATTGTCTTTTGGTTGACCATCTCAGGCGCAAATGTCCCGTCTTCGATGTTAGCAACATTGCTACTAGACACAATTCATCCTCTCCTGAAAGGTTTCGCGGCAAATATCGGCATGCCTTGGTGGTTAGACGGCTTCCTTTTTGATGGCATATATATGTCAACTGCGTGGGTCATCAGCGTTATGCTCCCACCAATGGCAATTTTCTTCCCTCTCTTCACCTTGCTGGAAGATTTTGGTTACCTGCCGCGCGTTGCCTTCAATTTGGATAATATGTTCCGCAAAGCGGGCGCACATGGCAAGCAAGCCCTCAGCATGACCATGGGATTTGGTTGCAATGCCGCGGGCGTAGTCGCCACGCGTATCATAGATAGCCCCCGCGAGAGATTGATCGCGATCATCACCAATAACTTCGCTCTCTGCAACGGGCGTTGGCCCACGCAAATCCTAATCGCGTCTTTATTTATCGGCGCATTAGTCCCTGCACAACTGGCGGGATTTGTTTCAGCAATGGCTGTCGTTGGTATTGCCTTGCTGGGCGTTCTCCTCACCTTTCTCTCCTCGATGTTTTTATCGAAAACTTGGCTCAAAGGTGAAGTCTCTACTTTTAGCTTAGAACTCCCTCCCTACCGCCCTCCTCGAATCTGGCAAACAATCTACACCTCCATTATTGACCGCACGCTAGTCATTCTTTGGCGGGCAATTATTTTCGCCATCCCAGCGGGAGCGGTACTTTGGCTTGGTGCAAATATAACAATTGCAGGAACCAGCCTAGCTGGCTATCTCATCAACTTCTTTGAACCCTTCGGGTTGCTAATTGGTCTCAACGGCGTAATTTTGGTCGCCTTTATAGTCGCCATCCCTGCCAATGAAATCGTCGTCCCCACCATTATGATGCTCACTGTTCTCGTTACAGGCGCAAGCAGCGGAGAAGGTGCTGGCGTGATGTTTGAACTAGAATCAGGCATGGAAACAATGGCACTCTTCCAAGCTGGCGGATGGACTCTCCTCACCGCCGTTAATCTGATGCTCTTTAGCCTCATCCACAACCCCTGTAGCACCACTATCTACACCATTTACAAAGAAACAGGTAGCAAAAAATGGACATGGGTCGCCTCCCTTGCCCCTGTCTTGCTAGGATTTGCGGTAACATTCGTAGTCGCACAAGTGTGGCGTTTGTTGGAGATTTTATTTTAGAGACAGATATAATTTTGTTTTTTCTATTTGCGTTATTGGCTACACGCATATAATGCCATTTTTAAAACCCTTCTTTACACAATCTTCACACTTCTTTTACCAATTTTTGCA
>JAOZOM010000055.1 GCA_029933275.1 Anaerolineales bacterium
GATGCTGTTGCAGAATTGACGATTGGCTATATTTTTGCTTTAGCACGCCACATTCCACAGATGGCGGCTTCGATGAAAGCTGGCGAATGGGCAAAGAAATCCTTCAAGGGAAGCGAAGTTGGCGGAAAAACTTTGGGATTAGTTGGTGCCGGGCGCATCGCGCAAGCCACAGGTCGACGCGCGAAGGCGTTAGGAATGTCGGTCGTAGCGTATGATCCTTACGTCGAATCCGCTGAGGGGATTGAGATGATGTCTCTCGAAGAAGTCCTCTCCAAAGCTGATTATCTCAGTTTGCATGTCCCGCATACGGATGAAACGCATCATATCATCGGTGCAGAAGAACTCGCCAAAGCAAAAGAGGGTTTATATATCATCAATTGTGGGCGCGGCGGGACGCTGGATGAGGAGGCTCTCTACGCCGCCCTCGAGAGCGGAAAAGTGGCGGGTGCGGCTTTGGATGTTTACGAATCAGAGCCAAGCAAAGGACATAAACTCTACACTTTGTCGCAAGTCATCGGCTCGCCGCACGTTGGCGCGGGGACAAGCGAAGCCTCTGCCCGCGTAGGCGCAGAAGTTGCGCAAAATGTAATTGGCGCGTTGAAAAAATAATTTTTACTACGAAGAGCACAAAGAAACACAAAGTTAAAAACAAAATTTTTTTCTTCGTGACTCTTCGTGTTCTTTGTAGTTAGATTTTTAGGAGAAAAAATGGCAAACTTAAAACCCTTTAAAGGCATTCGCTACAACCCTGAAAAAGTTGGTGATATCGCCACTGTAATTAGCCAACCCTACGACCGTGTTCGTCATGGACTGCAAGATAAATACTACGCCCTCAGCGAATACAACGTAACTCGCATGATTAAAGGCAAAGAATTTGAAAATGACCACGTTGGTGAAAATGTTTACACTCGCGCTCAAGCCTTTTTAAGCAAATGGCTCGCCGAAGGCGTTTTGATTCGAGAAGAAAAGCCCGCCCTCTACGTTTATCATCAAGATTTTACCCTTAATGGGGAACTTGTCACGCGCAAAGCGATTATCAGTGCGCTCGAACTCGCCCGTTTTGAAGAAGGTATCGTTCTGCCGCATGAGAAAACGCATGATGGTCCAAAAATGGATCGGCTCAACCTGACCCGCGCCACCGAAGCCTACTATGGCAATATCTTCATCCTTTATCCCGATGCTGAAAATAAAATTGACGCAATTCTTGATGCCGCTATTCAACGTGACCCCGATGTAGACGTGCGCGAACTTTTCGAGAAAGATGTCCGCCAGAAATTGTGGATTGTCACCGATGAAAAAGTTTTAGAAGCCGTCCAAGCTGAAATGGCTCCCAAAAAGGGATTGATTATCGCAGACGGGCATCATCGCTACGAAACTGCCCTCACCTATCGTGACGAAATGCACACCAAATATCCCGATGCGCCCGCCAATGCTGCCTTCAACTATCTGATGGTCGCTCTCGTCAGTATGAGTAACCCCGGATTGACCATTTTGCCAACGCATCGTCTGATTTTTGATTATAAAGCGATGACTGTTGAAGAGATTCTGGCAAAAGTCGGTGAATATTTTGAGATTGAAGAAGTCGCCGACCGCGCCGCGCTGGAAGCCAAAATGGATTCCGTAATTGGGCAGATGGGGCATATCGGCTTGGTGACAAAAAGCGGTGTTTACGCGCTCAAACTCAAATCTGCTTCCGTTATGGAGACTTTAGCCCCCGACCGAGCCGATGTTTGGCAAACCCTCGATGCGAGCATTTTGCATAAACTCCTCTTAGAGCATGTCTTGGGCATTAGCGAAGCGACTATTGATGCCAAAGAAGGCGTTGAATATCTCCGTGAACCCGATCTTGGTTACGAGCGTGTTGCCGCCGAAGAAACCGCTTTCCTTTTCATCCTCAACGCGACTCGCATGGAGCAGATTTCTGCTTGCACTGCCGCGGACGAGAAAATGCCCCAGAAATCCACTGATTTTTATCCAAAAGTGGTCACTGGTCTGGCGATTTTCGATGTCGGTGTAGACGAGAGAATGTAAGTTAACCAAAAGAAAAGACCTCCGAAGTCTTTAAGACTTCGGAGGTCTTGCATTTAAAATTGAAAATCTCCCCATCAACGTTTTTTTAACGAAAGCAAGCCTAAATCAAGAGGGCTTACCACTCATCCTCGTCTTCTAGGATTAGGTCAAGGTCATCCGTATCCCACGCGTCTTCTGTCCAGCCCTCACCTGTGAGATTATCGGCGAGAGGGGAGTAGGTTGAGCATCCCATATCTGGATCAATTTCTACGGAAGACGCGGTGCAGAATCCATCTTCTAAATAGATACAGTCTATTGAAAGGCAACGAATGCTCGGCATAGGAACCTCCTAAACTTAGAGCCCCTCTTTTTTAAGGCGAATAATAGAAACGATAAAGACAATCGTAATCATAATTGCCGAAAGAATGCAATAAGGACACCAAGCATGGAGTACAAACTCTTCGAGATAAGAAAGGTAAATTGAGTATAGCACGCCGACTAAACTAATCCCGAAGATGGCGAGTGTCCCATTTTCTTTGAAAAAATCTATGCGGGGTTCAAAAATGAGAATAGCAATAATCAGCAAATAAGTTGCCAAACCGAAAACCGCAATGGGGATTCCATAAAGCTCCGAGTAGATACTCGTGTTGACTGTAAAACAATCGCCAAGCCCTGGGGCGCATTGGGTTTCGTTATGCGAGAGTTTAATCCAAGTGAGATAGGTCGCGTCAAGTGCGCCGATGGTAGATGCGATTAACGCGTAGAGATTGTTTTTTTTCATAGGTGTTTTTTCCTTGATTGTTGTTAAGATTTTTTTACCACTGATTGTACAAAGAAGGTTTGCGTCCGTGTTTTTTTTACGCAATATGCTTTACGAGATATTTTCCAAAAGCCAAGCCTCTACTTCGGCTCCTTTTGGCAACGATTTTACCCCCGCGGGGATAATGAGTAAAGCATTCGCTTGCACCATTGAGAAGAGATTTCCGGAGCCTTGATGTCCGGTTAGGCGAGCATAAAATTGACCGTCTTCTCGGTAGACTTTAGCGCGGAGATAGCTTTCTCGACCATCAGATTGGACTGGCTCCGCCAGCAGGGTTCGCACGCGGCTCTGGGCTTGCGCGTTGCTCCCTAACATTTTCTGAATAACCGGCTGGACGAAAACCATAAAACCCACAAAAGCCGACACGGGATTCCCCGCTAAGCCGATAAAGGGCATATTTTTATAATTCCCGAAAGTGAGCGGTTTACCCGGGCGCATATTTGCTCGCCAAAAATTGAGTACACCCTCTTCTTCGATGACCGTTTTGATGAAATCGAAACTGCCCATGCTAACGCCCGCTGAGGAGAGAATTAAATCGACATCTTTGGCGTTTTCTAATGCGGCTTTGACTGATTTCGGTGTATCTTCTGCCACGCCGAGAGAGATGATTTCGCAGCCCGCGGCTTCGAGCAGGGCGCGTAGGGTGTAGGAATTGACATCGTAGATTTTGCCTGCTACGAGAGATTCGCCAATTGGCGTGAGTTCATCTCCACTGGAGAGGAGGGCAACGCGAGGTTTGCGGCTTACGGGAACTTGGGCTATACCAAGCATGGCGAGCATTCCTAAATCTTGGGCGCGGAGACGTTGTCCGCGTGACAAGATGTTTTGTCCGCAATGAATATCATCGCCGCGTTTGCGGATATTTTCACCGAGCCGCGCGGCTTTGAGAATTTGTACGCGTTCAGGGAGCGGCGCACCCGCGGTGCGTTGGTTGCAATCCGTTTCTTCGACTGGGACAATCGCATTTGCGCCGAGGGGGAGGGGGGCTCCGGTCATAATCCGTGCGGTTTCGCCGCGCACAATCTCTTTTTTGGGCATCTTTCCTGCGGGGATATCGTCTACGACGACGAGAGTGATTGGCGTGGTTGCGCCAGCTTGGGTCACGTCCGAGGCGAGGAGGGCGAAACCATCCATTGAGGAGTTATCGAAGGGAGGAATGTCAGTTGTTGCTCGAATATCTTCGGCGAGAATCCGCCCGACTGCTTCATCCAAAGGAATATGGATTTTTTCAAGGGGGTGAAATGGTGCTAAAATGCGCTCTATGGCATCTTTTACGGGGAGAAGGGACATAATTGTTTCCTGATTTGCTGATTACTGGTCTACTAACTTATCCCGGTCTATTTCTTCGTGCTTCAAGCACATTTGGGATATTTTCTATGCGTGTAAGTAAACGACTGAGTTGATTAATATCGCTAACTTCGATTTCTAAATCAATATCGGCGACTCCTTTGTTTACATGCACTTTCGCGTTTATTAGATTAATTCCATCTCCAGAAAGGATATGGGTAATATCGCCGACTAAGCCGCTACGGTCGAAGGCGGTAATCCGAATGGGGACGGGATAAGTACGAACTTGCGCCCCCCAAGTGACTTGAACGAGACGCTCTCTGTCACGCGTGCGGAGGATATTGGGGCAATCAATCCGATGGATACTTGCACCGCGCCCGCGCGTAATATAACCGACAATTTGGTCGCCAGGGGTAGGGTTGCAACATTTTGCGATATTTGTGAGCAAGCCTTTGAGACCAACGACATTAATTGCATCAGTCGCTTCGCTTTCGCTGCTAGGACTGGAGGGGAGGAGACCTTGTTCTTCATTTTCATTTTTAGGAAGTTGCGGAATGATGGCATTGACGGATATCTCGCCATGTCCCAATGCGAGGGTGAGATCGTCTACGCTGCGATAGCCCATTTCTCGAGCGAGTTTTTCAAAATTGGTTTTATCTCTGACTCCAACCCGTTGTAATTCTTTTTCAAGTAATGTGCGCCCTTGCGAAATATTTTGCGCCCTATCCTGTTTGCGGAACCAAGCGCGCATTTTAGATTTTGCGCGTTGCGTTTTGACTAAACCGAGATTAGAGTTGAGCCAATCTCGGCTGGGACCACCGCGTTTTGCTGTCAAAATTTGGACTTGTTCGCCAGTTTTCACTTCGTAGCTAAGCGAGACGAGTTTTCCGTTCACCTTTGCGCCACGACAACGATGCCCAACGTCTGTATGAATATGATAGGCAAAATCAATCGGGGTGGATCCGGCGGGGAGGTCAATAATATCGCCGTTGGGGGTGAACACATACACGCGGTCTTGAAAAACATCCGTTTTCATGCTTTCGACAAATTCGGTTGCATCACTTACATCACTACGCCACTCCATCATACGGCGGATGCCGTCTATGCGTTCGTTATAAGAATCATTCGTGGCGCTATTTTCTTTATACCGCCAATGAGCCGCAATTCCGTATTCGGCATTATCGTGCATCTCTTGGGTGCGAATCTGAACCTCTAGCGGTTTCCCATCCGCGTGGATGACTGCCGTATGTAGGGATTGATAATGGTTGTCTTTTGGGGCGGCAATATAATCATCAAATTCACTTGGCAGAGGGCGGCAATGTGTGTGGATTAATCCCAGAGTGGAATAACAAGAAGGAATATCCGGTACAAGGACGCGCACGGCGCGCACATCTCGTACCATTTCAAAAGGTTTGTTTTTCTCCATCATCTTGCGATAAATGGAATAAATATGCTTCGGTCTTCCGGTTACTTTCGCATCAATCCCTGCACTGGTAAGCATTTTTTCCAATTCAGCGACCATGTTTTTGATTTCATCTTCGCGCAATTTGCGGCGGGAGGTCAAGTGTGATGCGATTTCTTTATATTCTTCGGGGTTTGTATAGCGAAAGCTGAGGTCTTCCAATTCCCACTTGATTTGCCAGATGCCCATTCTGTTTGCGAGTGGGGCAAAAATTTCGAGCGTTTGTTTTGCGATTCGTTTGCGTTTATGTTCGGGCATAAATCCCAAAGTGCGCATATTATGTAAACGATCTGCTAATTTGATTAGAACAACGCGAATGTCGCTATCCATTGCGAGGAAAGTTTTCCGCAAAGTTTCGGATGCCATATCGCGGCTACGCCCCAATAATGCAGGTTCGGGATATTCTTCCGTGTCGTCCGTGTTTTGACTTGCTTTCGTTGAATCAGCATCGGATTGCTCCGCGTGTTGGTCATCTCTCGAAACGCGCGGCAAATTAGTCAGTTTCGTAACCCCATCCACGAGATTGGTAATCTCTCCGCCAAAATCGCGTTCCAAATCGGCTAAAGTGATATCGGTATCTTCAACCGTGTCGTGGAGCAATCCCGCGGCAACTGCGGCGGGTGGCACTTGTAACTCTGCCAAAATTGAAGCCACCGCGAGGCAATGGGTTACATAAGCTTCTCCCGAAGCGCGTTTTTGCGGACGATGCGCCTCTTCTGCAACAGTATACGCGCGTTGAATTAACTCTATATCGGCAGGGCTAAAATAATCAGGAAGTTGTTCTAAAAGCCCTTCAATGGTGATGGCTACGCTTGTGCTTTTCATACCCCTTATTTTAACCTAAGCCGTGCGAATGTCAAAGAATTGGTTGCGTTTCTTTTGACATCCACGCTTTCCCATGCTAAACTACTTCTCTATACAGCGTGCTCAACGAGCGCGCTTTTTTCGGGCAAATTGCTGAATAGGAAAAAATAATGCGAACTGTTTTCTGGGATTATGACACAAACCAAACTAAAATGATTGAACAACGTCTTCTGCCAGAAGTGTTTGAAGTGGTTGCTTTTGATCGGTGTGCGGATGTCGGCAAAGCGATTACCGATATGGTTATACGCGGTGCACCCGCCATCGGCGGCGCGGCAGGATTCGGCATGGCTTTAGCCGCGCAAGAATCGGATGCGCGCGACCTCGCATCTCTCCAAGAATATGTTCATCGAGCCGCAGAAGAGCTTCGTCTAGCGCGCCCAACCGCGGTCAATCTCGCTTGGGCAATTGATAGGATGTTGCGCGTTGCGGATGCAGTCGAAGGCAGCGCGGATGACCTCCGTGAAGCGATGCTCAAAGAAGCGCAAACGATTGCCGATGAAGATGTAGAAATCAACAAACGTATGGCGGAGCATGGTGCGGCTCTGATTGAAGATGGCGATACGATTATTCATCATTGCAATACTGGCTCTCTCGCTACTGTAGATTGGGGAACTGCGCTCGGTGTGATTCATACCGCACACGAGCAGGGTAAAAATATCCACGTTTTGGTGGATGAGACTCGTCCCCGTCTGCAGGGATCGCGGCTCACAGCGTGGGAATTAAAAGAATACGGCATTCCTTTTGACATTATCAGCGATAATATGGCGGGGCATTTCCTTCATACTGGTCAGGTGCAACGCGTTTTCTTCGGCGCAGATCGCGTTTCGGCGAATGGTGATGTAGCGAATAAAATTGGCACTTATATGCTCGCTCTTGCCGCAAAAGATAATGATGTTCCCGCTTACTCCGTTGTCCCCACTTCAACCATAGATTTATCCCTCGCACATGGCGGATTAATCCCGATTGAAGAGCGTACTCAAGATGAGGTGCTAGGTTTAGATTTACTCGGACGCAAAGCCTCGCCAGAAGGTGCGACTGCGCGCAATATCGCTTTTGATGTGACCCCAAATCGTCTTATCACCGGCATCGTGACTGAAAATGGGGTTGTATATCCGCCCTTTGATATAAACTTGCCGAAATTTGTTAGGAAATTTGAAAGTTAGAAAGTTCGAAGGTTTAACCTTCTTACTCTCTGGCCCGCAACTTGGAACCCGATTATGGATATTTTACTCACTGGCTCAGTCGCTTACGACTATTTAATGACCTTCCCCGGTAAATTTGAAGACCAAATTTTGCCTGAACGCCTCTCTTCAATCAGTCTTTCCTTTTTGGTAGACTCAATGACTCGCGAGCGCGGCGGTGTTGCACCGAATATCGCCTACACTTTGGCTTTATTGGGCGGAAAACCGCGTCTTATGGCAACGGTTGGACAGGATTTTAGTGATTATCGTGTTTGGTTAGATGCACAAGGCGTTGATACTCAATATGCGAAAGTCATCCCCGACGTGTTTACCGCCTCCTTCTTCGCCACCACTGACCAAACTAGTGCCCAAATCGCCAGCTTTTCACCGGGCGCAATGGGATATGCCGCAGAGCAATCAATTAGCGAAGTCAAGCCAAAACCTGAGCTAGTCATCGTCTCGCCAAATGATCCAACCGCGATGAAAAACTTCGCCGCCGAGTGTCGTGAGCTGGACATTCCTTATCTTTATGATCCTAGTCAACAACTTCTTCGCCTTGAAGGGGAGGAGATTATTCGTGATATGAGTGGCGCACATTTTCTCTTCGTCAACGATTATGAATTTGGCTTGATTTCGAAGAAAACAGGTCTTGATTTGGATGGGATGCTCGAAAAAGTTAAAATCATCGTCATTACGCGCGGTAAAGATGGTGCAGATATTTATGCAGATGGCAAAGAAATCCACATCCCCACTGTTCCGGAGACGGAGATTGTCGACCCTACCGGTGTTGGCGATGCCTTCCGCGGTGGTTTTCTTGCTGGCTACTCTCGTGGCTGGGGTTGGGAACTCTGTGGGCAAATCGGATCATTATCTGCCGTATATGTATTAGAACAAAGTGGTACGCAAAATCATAGCTATACACGGGAAGAATTTGTAGCCCGTTTTAGACAGCATTTTGATGATGCTGGAAAGTTAGATAGTTTAGTAAATCAGTAAATCAGGTGTCAGTAGACCGTTTTACTGGTTTACTGCTTTCTGATACCTAATCAATTAGGAGAAAAAATGACAGAGTAC
The DNA here is from genome assembly GCA_029933275.1 of Anaerolineales bacterium. Taxonomy (GTDB): domain Bacteria; phylum Chloroflexota; class Anaerolineae; order Anaerolineales; family Villigracilaceae; genus Desulfolinea. Next base: position 8,699 of record JAOZOM010000055.1, read on the forward strand.
GATATTAAAGATTTAAGCCTCGCCGAAGGCGGTCGTCGCCGCATCGATTGGGCAGAACGTGAAATGCCAGTTTTGCGTCTCATCAAAGAACGCTTCGAAAAAGAAAAACCTTTTGAAGGGATTCGCATGTCAGCTTGTTTGCATGTTACCACTGAGACCGCAAATTTAATGGCAACTCTGCAGGCGGGCGGTGCAGAAGTCGTTTTAACGGCATCCAACCCCTTGTCCACGCAAGATGACGTAGCCGCGGCACTGGTTCAGCAGTATGAGATTCCCGTCTTCGCTATCAAAGGTGAGAGCAACGATGTTTATTATAAACATCTCACCGCCGCACTCGACCACAAACCCCATATCACGATGGACGATGGTGCAGATTTGGTCAGCACTATCCACAAAAGCCGCCGAGAATTGCTCGATACTGTTCTCGGTAGCACCGAAGAGACCACAACCGGTGTCATCCGCTTAAAAGCGATGTCTGCCGATGGCGCGCTTGAATTCCCCGTAGTCGCTGTAAATGATGCGCTCACTAAACATCTTTTTGATAATCGTTACGGAACCGGTCAATCGACAATGGATGGAATCATCCGCGCTACCAATATCTTGATTGCCGGTAAAACCTTTGTCGTTGCTGGATACGGATGGTGTGCGCGTGGTTTAGCGATGCGTGCTTCTGGCATGGGCGCAAACGTCATCGTCACCGAAATTGACCCGATGAAAGCCCTCGAAGCCGTCATGGATGGCTACCGCGTCATGCCGATGATTGAAGCCGCTCCGATTGGTGATATTTTCGTTACCCTAACCGGTGATTTGAACGTCATCGATAAACATCACTTTGAAGTGATGAAAGACGGCGCGTTGGTTGCCAATTCTGGTCACTTCAACGTTGAAATCAATATCCCATCTTTGGCAGAAATGGCAGTTGGCGAGCCGAAACGTGTCCGCCCCTTCGTAGAAGAATACGATATGCCCGATGGTCGCAGAATTCACATATTAGGTGAAGGTCGCCTCATCAATCTCGCTGCTGCCGAAGGGCATCCTGCTTCTGTGATGGATATGTCCTTCGCCAATCAAGCTCTTTCTGCTGAATATATGGTCAAGAATTACAAGAGCCTTGAAGCGAAAGTTTACTCTGTCCCCGAAGATATTGATAACGAAATCGCTCGCCTGAAACTCGAAGGCATGGGCGTAAAAATTGATATTCTCACCGAAGAACAAGTTAAATACTTGAACTCTTGGGAAGAAGGAACTTAAATCAATTTTCGGTAAATCAATAATCAGTTTTCAGTAAATCGGTGGGGCGGGCGTTGAGTCCGCCCCATTTTCGATTAAAGACCAATAATCCTATGCAAATTTTCCCTGTCACCGAATTTAACGAAGAAATTTATCTTGCTTTTCAACGATTAATTCCGCAACTTTCCTCTGTAGCGTCTCCTACACGCGATGAATTACGGGATTTAATTTCGGCGGAGGCGACAACCCTCCTCGTCGCTCGCCAATCGGATGAAAAAATCGTAGCGATCTTGACCTTAACCTGCTACCGTGTCCCCACCGGATTACGGGCAACCATCGAAGATCTCGTTGTGGACGAATCTGCACGTGGACAGGGTCTCGGCACCCAACTCACAAACACGGCATTAAAAGTTGCCAAGCAGTACGGTGCCAAAGGCGTGATGCTTACGTCCAACCCGCGTCGCGCCGCGGCGAATCGTCTTTATCAAAAAATGGGGTTTAAGCGTTGGAAAACGAATCTTTATTTTTATGAGTTTT
>JAOZOM010000266.1 GCA_029933275.1 Anaerolineales bacterium
GCGCGCCAATCGTTGCCTGTGGCGATGACGACCGCGTCCACGCCGTTCATGATGCCTTTGTTATGGGTCGCAGCGCGGTAAGGATCAGACGCGGCGAAGGCGTAGGCTTCGATGATGCCATCACGGACGGATTCACCGCTAAAGCCCCCCTTCTCCGCTCCCCCCCTCATGGGGGGAGAACCTTTAGTCCCTTCCCCTTGAGGGAGGAGGTTAAGATGGGGGCTGAATGCTAATTCTTCAACCGGTATCGTGCATCTCACCCTCGCCATTCTCCTATCCGATAAATTAGATAATATCTTCAAATGCACGCGCCCGCCGGTGATTTTTTCGAGATGCGGAGCGAGTTTTTCGCAAGCTGTGTTCACCGCGTTTGCGCCCATCGCATCGCGGACATCGTAGATGAGATGCGCAACCAGAAACGCGCCGATGGGCGAATTTTCTATCACTCTAACTTCCAAATCTCGCGCACCACCGCCGAGTTTTTTGAGAATTGGGTCAATTTCATCGGCGATTTTTAGTAAGTCGCCGCGTTTTTCGTAAATAGCTAGTTTCGCGGCGTGGATATCTGCTACATCTAAAATTTGGATTTGCCCAATCATCTCCGGGGCGGAAGTTGTCGCGAAAAAGCCGCCACCTTTACGGACGAGTTTCGCCATAAATGATGCGCCCGCTACAACTGAGGGCTCTTCGATGACCATCGGCACGAGCCTATCCACGCCGTTGATTTTGAAGTTGAGTCCAATGCCGAGGGGCAGGTTATGCGTGGCAACCACGTTTTCGACCATTTTGTCTGCTTGTTGCGGGGTCAGCAAGCCAAAATCCACGCGCGCACCGAGTGCGTCCAAGCGTTCATCCAAAGAAAGTTTATAAAATCCGGCAATCCGTGAGTTAGTCATCTTTTATCCTAATTCTTCACCCGCCAACGCCTCGATCACACCCACGACAGCGGAGTTATCCAAATCGCCCATCCCCATTTGGAGCATGGCGTTGAAAAGTTGAGCGTTTTCTGCCGTGCCGGGCAGAGGAACGCCGTATTCGCGAGCAGTATCGAGAACGATATTCAAATCTTTTGCCTGCATATAGGCTTTGAAGCCGGGCTGGCGATTGCCCGCAAAAAGGCGCGGCGGTTTGACATCCAATGCCCAGCATTGGGCGGCTCCGCCTTTGATGGCAGAGACCACTTTTTGCGGGTCTGCGCCTGCTTTTTTGGATAGGATGAGCAGTTCGCCCATCGCAACCATTTGTGCCGCGACCATAATCTGGTTGCAGGCTTTGGCAATTTGACCTGCGCCCGCGTCCCCAACTAGCGTGATGCTCTTCCCCATTGCCTCGAGAATGGGCATCGCTTTTTCTAACGCGGCTCCATCACCGCCGACCATAATGGTCAGGGTGCCATTTATCGCGCCAATATCCCCGCCGCTGACGGGGGCATCGAGGCTCGAAACGCCTTTTTCTGCCAATTTCGCGGCGATTTTGCGCGCCGTAGCCGGTTTGATGGTGGAGTTGTCAATAAAAATCAGCCCTTCATGTGCGCCCTCGAGAATACCTTCTGCGCCAAGCGCGACTTGCTCCACATCGGGTGAATCGGGGAGATTCACAATCACCACATCCACTTGCTCGGCGACTTCCGCTGGTGTGGAAGCGGCGACCGCGCCTTCGACAACCAATTCATCTACCGCGGCACGACTACGATTATGCACCACGAGAGGAAATCCTGCTTTGAGAATATTGCGTGCCATAGGTTTCCCCATTAATCCTAATCCTATATAGCCAACTTTTAACATCGTTTCTCCTTTTGAGAAATTATACCCTTTCTGTAAATCTTTGTGGCTCCTTAGGATTTCGCGGGAGCCTTGAAAAAGAATCCGCGAAGTCACACGAATTTACACGAAAAAAGAAAAAAACCTGAGAAATCTGTGAAATACGTGGTTAAAATTAAAACTTTGGCATCACTTTACCGAGAAAGTTGAAAGCCCCTTTTTATAAAAAAGAAAAATCTATACAGCTTTGTGCTACCCGTGTGTGGATTTTAAAATTCGGCTTGCTTAATTCTTTTTTCTATTGTAGAATACTTGCAATGAGCCAATTGGATGCCCCCCTCATCCAATTGGCTCATTATTTTTTTACCGATTCTCGAATTTGCTTGACTTGCTTTGGCCGAATTTGTATAATCGATAAATCACTCTGGGAAGAGTAAGTAGACGAAGAATCTGAAAGAGAAGGAATGCCGCAGGCTGAGAGCATCCGCAGAAAATCGTCACCGAAAGTCGCCTAAGAGTTTTACCGAAGAAATTCAGTTTTTACTGAAAACTAGACCGGTACGGGAACGCCCGTTATAGCATAGATCGATGGTTGTCGGTCACAGAGAGTGTCTTTGTTTCAAAGGCAAATCGAGGTGGTACCGCGGAGAATGTCTTCGTCCTCTTTAGGATGAGGGCGTTTTTGTTTTTAACTGATATAACATCATTGCGAACTACTTTTGCGAAGCAATCTCACAATGATAAAGATGCAATTATTTTTCAAGGAGTAATACTCATGACCAAACACGAATTACCAAAAGCCTACGATTTCAAAAACACCGAAGAGCGGATTTACAAAATGTGGGAAGAAGGCGGATATTTCAAGCCGCACAACGACCCCAACAAGCCGGACTTTGACCCGAATGTGAAGCCTTTTGTGATCTCTATCCCACCCCCAAA
>JAOZOM010000267.1 GCA_029933275.1 Anaerolineales bacterium
CTTTGATGATGGCGATTGCCACTCGTTGCCCGTCTGAGTTGGTTGTATTCAAGGTACTTACGCCGGAGTTTTCAGCAACGGTAGCCAATGCGCCAATGAGGAGGGCTCTCGCTTCCTTGTTTCTCGCTGGGCGTGAAGTCCCTCGTCCTGCGACCTTGATCGCCCAACCCTTGAGGGGGAGAGCGGCTTCCAGTCGCAGGACAGTCTCATCAGGTGTAGTAATCTCGGCTTCGTCTAACTTTCCGCTCCGGCTTAAGTAGGGTTTTCTTCCGTCCCGTCCTCGGGGTGCCAGACATTTTGGTCATCGAAATAGCCCGGACCAAAAACTCCAGCTTCAGGAGGAGTTGCCGCATAAGCTACAGGAGCGTTCCAATCGGGAATTCTCAAAAACTCTTCGCCGGTATAGTTCTTATCGTTCGCATGACTGAAATAAGCGAGCGTCCGATGTCCCTGAGGAACTTGATAACCGTTTTCGTCAGGCTCAGGAATTTTCGGGGTCAGTTCGTTTTCAACGATATAGCGAACTTTTTGTGAAAGCGGATTTTTGTGCAAAAACTGCAAGCCCGTCTTGTGAGTAACAACCTCGAAGCCCGTTCCGTCTGTTTTGATTTTTACGAAGGAGAAGGGGCAGTTGGTTTTCAAGTAGACGGGGAGGGTAGCCGTAGCTGCGGGAGCGTCTTTTCCTGCGCCATCCGTTAGAGTAGGAAGTTGTTGCATCAATTCAGCAAGGTCTGGGAGTGCATCTACTTGCGTTCCCGTTCCTCGCGCAACATCGCCATTTCCGAAGAGGGTTTGCATAGCCCTTTTTTCAAGTTGGTCTTGTGCTATTTTGAGATTGGCCAAAGCAATTTTGCGAGGTAACTCAGCCTGTCGACGCAGTAGCGATTGTTGGGCATAGTGAAGTTGTAGCTCTTCGTCCTGCTGACGTTGCGCTTCCCGCTTTGCTTTTCCTTCCATTTTTCGTTGGTTACGGCGGGCGCGGGTATTATCGCTAGTAAAGTGATAGACAATACCGGCGATCACATTGGAGAAGATGATGATAGGGATTATGATCATTGCCACAGGTTCTAACATGGTAAAGATTACGCCGTCTTTGTCACCATAGAGCAGTGAATCTGTGATGGAAGTCAGCGCGACACCCGACATATCAACCACGAAGAAGATCATCGCAATTCGGTCTTGCCAATCGGTTGAAGAATTGAAAATCCAAATGTATGACCAAAGCACTGCTCCAATATCAAGAGCAAGCAAGCCGATAAATGCCATGATCTCCCAGCCGGTAGGGACGGTGCCAGAGAGCAGGTCGAAGGAACGCCAACCTGTGTACATAAGCAGAATTCCATCAAAGAGTAAAATGAGAAGGTCTCCGAAATTAAAAGACCCGTGATCCGTGTTCCAATCAGGGAGCAAACTTTCTGTTAGCCCTGCTCCTGTGGTGTTTGGGTTTTGCTGTGTCATGGTTATTTCTCCTAGTTAGTTAGGTTGGTTAGGGTCATAAGCGAGGAGGGCTGTATCCCATTCCCATTCGCCATTTATTTTTTCAGCACATACGAAGCCTTCGATGTTTTCTTGGGTGGGGAGAGGGAATATGCCTTTGAAGCGAAAGCCGATTTCGTGATAGGGCATACAATCTTCGGTACTCACGCCAAGTATTTCTACATCAGTGAAGCCTTCTGCTTCGAGATGGCTCATTGCGCTTGCAGTCATGGACTTGTGTGTTGAATGGTTACTTGCGCTATAAACTGCGATCGCAAAAAACACGGAGCCGATAATGAGGACACCGAGCAGTTTTGTCGTAAGTATTTCAATTGGTCCCATCGGGGATGTATTGTGTTTCATAGTTTTTTCCTTGTTTCTGGTAAAATCGTGAGTGGTTGTTGCTCTGGGGTAGGGCGTTTGCCTTATCCCAGAGCGCATTTCTTGCGGGGTTATTTTTCAGAAGCACCTCCTAATTCAGCATCCTTCTTTACTCCTCGTACCAAATCCCATTAGCATCTTTGCAGGCTATCCCTTCGCTTCTTTCCCCTTGTGGGGAGATGGCATCAAAAACAAAGTGATAGGTGTCGCTTGGTTGACATCCATGACCCTCGGCTGTTAGTCGTAGTATCCGAACAGATGAATAGCCTTGCGTTTCAAGGTAATGAATTGCTTCAAAGGACGGTTTCAGTGCTTGCCCGATGATGGAGCAAGAAAAAGCGAGTACAAGTAAAATTATTAGGGCTATTACTGCTGTTTTTCTGTTCATTCCTAAGTCTTCTCTTCATCTAGGGAGAAGCTCTCGAAGCTGATAAAGTGGGAACGTGGCGGGGGAGAGGATATTCCTTCAGCTTTATCCATAGCCAAATCAACAAAATTAGGTAATCCTGAAAGAAAAGATGGTCTAAACTGCTTGCCCATTTTGCGTCTCTTACCCTTTATCGTGATAAGAATCAGTAGCATTGCCCAAAGAGCAGGGGGGAGGATGCGAAAGATAAAATCTGCATGTTGCCAATTGGCAAAAGCGTCCGGAACACCTTTCAGTGCAAGCCAGAGTGGGACACCACCTGTGAAATAAAGTGCGCCCCAGGTAAGTCTTAGGTTGATGATTAGTATTCCTATCATTGCGCTGAGTTGGACAATAATTACAAAGAACTGCAAGATCATTACGGGAATTTCAGGAGAAAAGGGAGCGTAAATTTCATCTAC
>JAOZOM010000268.1 GCA_029933275.1 Anaerolineales bacterium
CGTGGATGCTTGAGCGCATCCCAAACATCAATCACCGCGACAATTCGTGCGCCCAGCGGGATTTCCTCGCCGCTCAACCCTTCAGGGTAGCCGCTCCCATCCCAGCGTTCGTGGTGATAATGCACGATATCCACGACAGATGATTGTAAGTTCGTCTCCATAAGACGGTCTTTCGCCTGCTCAGGAAGACTGCGTACTATTTTCCATTCTTTTTTCGTCAACTTTTTCTTTTTTCGTACAATCGTCTCAGGAATATTCATAAAACCAATATCGTGCAAATATGCTCCTAAACGAACTTCTTCCAACGCTCGCCCATGTATGCCCAAAGATTTGGCTAATTTTTCGGTTATTGTAGCAATCTCTTCAGAATGTCCTTCTTCGTAAAAGCGCATATTTACCGCATTTGCCCATCCTTCCAACGCGCGCGTGTACGAGTGTTGCAATGCTGAAGACTGACGTTTCCACGGCAAACGCGCAGTCCAGCCATCACTATTTGCTGGCGTAGATAAAATCTCAATTCCTGCTGTGTTTTCTTCTAATTGATAATGGTAAAGTTGCTCTGCTGTTTGCACAAAAAAATGATGAGCATCGCCATCAGGCAAATGTAAAATAGAGCGTTGGTCTTGTTCGGCTAAATTGGCTAAATCATCAATGCTGGCAATCTCTATTTGTCTCGGTGCGTCTAGCATTTGAATATCTCTCGCTTCAATCAGCATTGAGCCGTACCACAGGCGCACCCGCTCTAGCTCACTTCGCTGGGTCGATGTGTACAGTTGCACGAGCAAAAGAATCAGGAAGAAAGCTGCGGGTATGCCAACGCCTAGGGCAATCCAACGTGCGAGCGAAACGGGGATTTTTAGCCCCAAGATATTTAGCTTATTTGGCTCATGTGAAATACGCGTTAGCGCATTTTTTTCAATAGGATTGAGTACATTTTGATTAGCATTCGCCGATTTTCGTAAAACGACTTCAAGATTAGTAATATCAAAATTGATTTCTGGAGAGAAACTGTCTTGCAATGCTAACTCGCTTAACACCCCCTCGATTTTAATATCAGACAGGATGGATAACGTGTATCGTCCGCGCTCGACACCCGTTTCCCTTTCAAGGGCATCGATGAAGTCCTGTATCTTATCGAGGGCAAGCGTCCCTGAGACGGTGAACACGTTGCCGCTAAACGGGGTTTCTGGTATCAGTTCAAGAGTCCGCTTCCAACCCGATCCATCACTAACAATCGCCACGAGATTATAAGTCCCGTTGATGCTTGTAGGATGCGCGGAAATGAACATATAATCCAATCCAATTGAAAATGAACCATTTAAACGGCGGAAGATGGGTTCCCCCGGCTGTATCTGGTCTGAATCGTAAATCCCGGAGGGGACATGGGCTGTGTAACGAAAAACAGCTTGCTGTTCATAGGGAAGCGGTGTGTTAATTTCATTGAGCACTGGATGACGAAATGCGGTAAACCCTAAAACTAATGCTCCCAGAGCCAGTACAGTTAAGATGAAAAGATTTTCCCCTGTTTTTTTATGAGAACCAGACATAAAATTGCCTTTACCGCGTTCTTTGCGGCGACCACGTTTTTTCTCAGGTGGTACTACGATGGTGAATAATAGAAAAGTGAATACTAAAGCAAGGATAGCAAAACCCCACGGAGAACGCAAGTTTTCTAAGCGGTTGCCTAAACCCGGGGCATGGAGCCAAAGTTTACCAATTACATCTTCTTGGCTAGGATGATATAAATCTTGCCAAGAATTATGGTCGCCTTGCATTACAAAACGACCTTCGGGGTCTATATTAACGATACGGTGGAAAACATAATCTATTTCGGGATGTTGATAGGTGACAGCATCGCCGATTTTATAGCTTGCTTGACTACGCACGACAACCAAATCCCCCAGCATGTACTTTGGCGACATGCTATTTCCTGCAACGATGACATAAGCTACATTTCCCCCAAATTGGAGCGGCGCAAAGAGTACCCACAGTGTGATTGTAATCACAGGGAGGGTGGCTGAGAGTAAAATTTTACGCCAACTTCTATTTTTTTGCATTTGTGTTTAAAAAAAGGCACGGAGCGAAAACCGCCCGTGCCTTTTAGAGTCTAGTGCCGTTCGGGTGTTATTGAGCGGCTACGACACGTAAATTTTCAATGAAAGGAACTGTGAGGGTAGTCGAAAAATTGCATGAAAGAGATGTGGTGCCAAGACCTGTACAGGAATCTGACGCAACTTGAGTTGTGAAAGGAACATCTTCGGCAACAACGTAAACGGTACCACCTGCGGGAACTGCCACATCAGTTGTGAACGTTACATTTGTGATGGTGCCGGGGTCACCAGATACGTCTAGGGTGTAGTGGATGTTGGTGATGGCATAACCGCTAACTGCTCCTTCGCCTTCCCCAGCCTTGCTTGCGTCTACGGTATTCGCAGCAGCGAAACCATAAGCAACGGCAGAAAGGATTAGAGCTAAAAGAACAACAGTGGTGGTACGAAAACTAAATAGACGACGCATAATAAAATCTCCTAAGAAATATGTTATAAGTTTGTGTAATATTCCGTAATTACATCGAACGCAGTTTAGCACTCTTTTTATTAGAAAGCATTGCAGAAACATAACATATACTTTACATTTTCGTTAGGTTTTGTTCTGTTTTTGGTGCAA
>JAOZOM010000269.1 GCA_029933275.1 Anaerolineales bacterium
ATTTCAAGACTTTTACAGAGTCTTCAGTGTAGTGGAATATTAAACCTTCGAATCAACAAGTCCCATTGCATACTCTGCCAACGCCGTAATCGTCAAACTCGGGTTCACGCCCGGATTTCCCGGCATAATCGAGCCGTCGATCACGAAAAGACCGGGGTAATGATGCACTTCGCAATTTAGCCCAACTACGCCCTCGCTATCATCTCGTCCAATTGGCACGCCGCCCATAAAATGTGCGGTTGTTGGGAAGTTGAATAGCCCGTCCATAAAAGAGGCTTGCGGGATACCGTTTTTTCGCTTAGCGAAAGTCTGCACGATCTCGTTTCCAATCGGAATTTGCTTTGGAATCGGGTAATCCGCGTCTGGTTTTAGTACCAGCCCGCGCAAAAAGAGCGTAAAGATATTTCGCCCGCGCCGCACATGCGTCAGATTATCTTCGGTTTGCATCACCAAAAAGATAGTTGTTAGCCGCGCCCAATTTGCGATAAATTTTTCAGAAATAAAATCAATCGGATGTCGCAAAATTCTCCCCGCCATTTTCAGAAAACGTAACCAAGTCGGATGGTTGCCCTCTATTAGCGGCGCGGTAATTGCCCGAATAAAAGAAGACCCCTCCGCGTATTTTACCGGCTCGATTCGAGTCACTTCGTCTGCCTGAAAAATTGACGTAATCGCAATCCCCTCGGAATAATTTACCTCTTTATCGCGCACCGTCACGCCCATGATATTTTCGGAATTTGTCCGCACTTGATCGCCAAGTCTTTGAGAGATTTTTGGGAGGGATTGTGTCTCGTCGCGGCATTTGAAGAGGAGTTCCATTGTGCCGAGCGCGCCTGCGGAGATAATCACGTTTCGCGCGTGGATTTCGGCTTGCTTCCGTTTAACGAGCGATGTTGAAGACCGATAGATGATTCGGTAACGCGCTCCAGCCGAATTCACGTCCGCAACCGGCTGGATATCCACTACTTTAGCTTCGGGTAGAATCTCCGCGCTATTTTTCTCTGCAAGGTAGAGATAATTCTTCGTGAGCATATTTTTGGCGTTGTTTCGGCATCCGACCATACATCCGCCGCAGTGGATACATCCCGCTCGTTCGGGTCCCGAACCATCAAAAAACGGATCGGGGACGGTTTCGCCCTCATGCCCCTCTTCGCCGAAGAAAACGCCAACATCGGTGGCGTGGAAGCTCTCCGCATAGCCCAGCTCGCCCGCGATTTGCTGAAGTTCTTTATCCGCCGCCCAAAGTTTGGGATTACGCGTCACGCCGAGCATCTTTTTTGCGGTTGCGTAATGTGGCGCGAGAAGTTTTTTCCAATCAGCAGATTGCCAACCTTCAAAGAGTTCGTCGCTCGGCTCCATCAAAACATTGCCATAAGTGAGACTGCCGCCGCCTACGCCGCTTCCGTGTAGTGCGAGCAATCCGTTCATAAAACTCATCTCGAAGAAGCCGAAAAGGCGTAATTTGGGCAACCAGAGATATTTGGAGAGATTCCAATTCGTTTTGGGGAAATCTTCATCCCGAAAACGTTTACCGCGCTCAATGACGAGAACGGAGTAGCCTTTTTCGGTTAATCGCATAGCAGAAACCGAGCCGCCAAAACCAGAGCCGATGATAATATAGTCGTAGGTTTTCATGAGAGGAGAATCCTTTTTCTTTTTCACCACGAAGAGTATGAAGAGTATGAAGTTTTCCTTTGTGCCTTTATGGCGAGTTTTAGTGATGCCGTATTATAATGGCAACACTCATTCACGATAGAGGTATTGATTATGAATATCGCCGAAATTTTAGCCAAGCCAGGCATCCATTTTAGTTTTGAGTTTTTTCCGCCGAAAACAGAAAAATCTTCGGGGGTACTTTTGCAATCTATTAAGGAATTGACTCCTTTGCAACCCTCTTACGTTAGCGTGACTTATGGAGCGGGCGGTTCCACGCGTGACTTGACTCACGATTTGCTACGGCGCGTTCGGAGGGAGACGAATTTGACAGTGGTCGCACATTTGACGACTATCGGTGCGACGCGCGCGGAAATTCGCGAGATACTGCATGGATACGCTGATGCGGGAATCGACAATGTCATGGCATTGCGCGGTGACCCGCCTAAAGGTTCTCCGGGATTTGTTCAACCGAAAAATGGATTTCGCTATGCCGCGGAATTGGTCGCCTTTATCAAGAAAGAATTTCCCCAGATGGGAATCGGTGTGGCGGGATTCCCAGAAGGGCATCCTGAAACCCCGAATCGACTGAAGGAGATGGATTATCTCAAAGCCAAAGTAGATGCAGGCGCGGATTATATCTGTACGCAGCTTTTTTTCAAAAACGGCGATTTTTACGATTTCCGCGAACGTTGTGCGCTGGCTGGAATCAAAGTCCCTATCACTGCTGGAATTATGCCGATTACCACGCGCAAAGGCATGGAGCGAATCTCGGAATTGGCGTTGGGGGCGCGTATTCCGGCTAAATTGCAACGAGCCATCTTACGCACGCATAATGACGATGCTGTTGCTAAAGTTGGCATCCACTGGGCGACTCAACAAGTCTTTGATTTATTTGATCGCGGTGTGAGAGGAATTCATTTTTACACGCTGAATAAATCCAAACCGACTTTGAAGATTTATGATGCTTTGGGGGTAAGCCCGGAGGATAAGCCGCGGTAGGGTA
>JAOZOM010000056.1 GCA_029933275.1 Anaerolineales bacterium
ACCATGAATATTCCCTACGGACCTCTCCTTGTTGTTGAAGATGTGCCCAATATCCTTGACTTGCTCACCGTCACTTTGCGTTTTAAGGGCTATCCCGTTATCACTGCGAAAAATGGAAAAGAAGCTCTTGAAATAATTGTCAAAGAACGCCCGGCATTAATCATCACGGATATTCTCATGCCCATTATGGATGGCTATGCTTTTGTTCAAAAATTACGCACGAATGTAAAAACCCATGACATCCCCGTTATTTTTCTCTCTGCAACCTATGTCACCCCCGAAGATAAAACCTTCGCTCTTAGTTTAGGGGCTTCTCGTTTCATCGAAAAGCCTATTGATACCGAAGATTTTTTGCTCACAATTGCAGAACTGCTCACGCAGGGACCCTCCACGCTCCCGCAACCGCTTGAAGATAAAGTATTCTACATCGGTTACCAAGAGCGTCTTGAGACGAAACTTCGCCATAAAAACACCCAAATTACTCGTACCGAACGATTGCTCAAAACTTTGCCTAAAGACCAAGTTCCTGGTTTTGAGCAACTTTTAAAGCAAGCTAATCAGGATCGCGAGCAAATCCGTTCCGAACTAGATCAAATTCAGCGCATTTTGAAAAACGCCCCCAAAGAGAAATGAATACCCCAACTTTAGCAGATCTCGAAACGCTGGCGCACAAAGCCGGTGAGATTTTACGCGCTGGCTATAACCAAAAACATCAAATTGATTATAAAAGTGTGATTGACCCTGTCACCGAAATTGACCGCCAATCCGAAGAATACCTGCTTCAAGCTATTTTGGATAAATTCCCCAACCATCATATTCTTGCCGAAGAAAGCGGTGGCGTGGAGGGGGACCGCGACCATATTTGGTATATTGATCCGGTGGATGGGACGGTTAATTACGCGCATAATATCCCCATCTTTTGTGTTTCTATTGCCTATGCCTACAAACGTGACCTGAAACTTGCTACCGTTTACGATCCTATGCGAGACGAAATCTTTGTCGCCGAACGCGGCAAAGGCGCGTGGTTAAACGGTGAGCGGATTCGCGTCTCAAGCACACGCGAGCTTGAGCAGAGTCTCCTTGTGACCGGTTTCCCCTACGATATGTGGGATACGCCAAACGATAACCTCGCGGATTTCGGTCGTTTCACTAAACTGACGCAGGGTGTTCGTCGTCTTGGCTCGGCAGCTCTCGATTTATGTTATGTTGGCGCAGGTCGCTTCGAGGGGTTTTGGGAGCATTTTCTCCAGCCCTGGGATGTGGCGGCGGGTGGATTAATCGCCGAAGAAGCCGGAGCAAAAGTAAGGACTGTCAAAGGAAGCGAGGATTATCTCTCCCGTCCCGTTTCGATTATCGCTGCCCCGCCGATTTTGTATGAGAAGATGATGGCGGTTTTAAAATCAAAAAAGTCCTCGTGAGAGGACTTTTATTTTAACGGTAGCACCTTGTCGGCAAGTAGATGCCTTTCGAGTACAAGCAAGCGAAAAACACGCGCGAGGCGTTTCATCCTATTTCTTTTTTCGGAGAGGAAGAGAAAGATGCCAGAGAATGGGGATGATGATAATCAGTACAATCAGCACAGCCCAGATAAAAATCCCATCGGTTGACCCGATTTCCAAATCAATATCTACCGCGGTTGGGGTGATGGTTGGCACAAAATTTGGGCTTAGCAATATGGTTGCGCCGGAGCCAAAAGCCGCGCTTAAAAAAGCGAGGCTAACGCCAATGATGACAAATAAAACTGTGCGGGCTGAGGGGGGGAGTTTCTTCATAAATTCAACTAAAGTATAACATGCTGATAAAAAAATCAAGGACACGAGGTTTCGTGTCCTTGACTTGTGGCGGAGAGGGCGGGATTCGAACCCGCGAACCCGTGAAGGTTACACACATTCCAAGCGTGCGCGATAAGCCAGACTACGCGACCTCTCCGTATTTTTTTTGCGGCGAGATTATACCACAAGGCAGAAGGTGTTTTTTTGTCTTTTTTTGATAAATTTTCTTCGTAAAAATTGTGGTGGTGTTATTTTAATGTAGACAATCGCTTTGCTTTCAGGTATGATTGGCACGTTCTAGCAATAGAGCAGGTTTCTTTAAAAGAGTGTTCAGTTGCATGGGCTTTAGAATTACATGAAAATACGGTGCAATCTAACATTGTTGCCCGAATAGGCGTTTACTTATTCGGGCTGTTGTATATTATGGCGGAATCAAGATGCCGCCGAATCTCTCAATTATCTTGAATTTTGATGGACGTGGAGGATAAATGTCAGATCTGATTAAGCAAATCACGGGTGATCTTCAACAACAAATAGATGCCTTCGAGCCAGAGATCGGCATCAGTGATGTTGGCACAGTAACCGAATCCGGTGATGGGATTGCACGAGTTAAAGGTTTAGCAAATGTGCGGGCGCAGGAATTGGTTCAATTCCAAAATGGCGTGATGGGCATTGCTTTCAACCTTGAACAGGATAGTGTCGGTGTCATCATCATGGGGGTTTACGATGAAATTACAGAGGGAATGAGCGTCCGTTCTACGGGACGAATTGCCTCAGTGCCTGTTGGCGATGGTCTCGTTGGACGCGTGGTTAACACTCTCGGCGAACCGATTGACGGAAAGGGACCAATTCCCTTTAGTAACTATCGCCCGATTGAGCGAATTGCCCCTGGCGTTATCGGGCGGCAAGATGTGGATACTCCCGTTCAGACCGGTATCAAAGCGATTGACGCGATGATCCCCGTTGGACGTGGACAGCGCGAATTAATCATTGGTGACCGCCAAACAGGGAAAACGGCTGTTGCGTTGGATACCATTATCAACCAAAAAGGCAAAGACCTTATTTGTATTTACGTTGCAATTGGTCAGAAAAAAGCTGCTGTTGCTCGCACGGTCGCCATGCTCGAAAGCTACGGCGCGATGGAACATACCATCGTTGTTTTGGCTGCGGCAGATGAATCTGCGGCGTTGCAGTATATCGCTCCTTACGCCGGTTGCGCAATGGGCGAGGAATTTATGGAAACGGGACGCCATGCTTTGGTCATTTATGATGATCTCTCCAAGCACGCTTGGGCATATAGGCAAGTTTCGCTCCTCCTTCGCCGTCCCCCCGGACGTGAAGCCTACCCCGGCGATCTTTTTTACCTCCACTCCCGCTTGCTGGAACGTGCCGCGCGTCTCGATACGCATTACGTTATCGTCAAGAGCGATTTCGCTGGGGAACTTGCTTCCGCATCGGACGCGGTGGACGGCGAAGTTTACGCCGGTCCGATTGCCGAGCATAATGTTTCAGAAGCCGCAAAAGATATGACCGATGTTAAAATCCTTCCTGTGGCGGGAACGGGAGGTTCGCTAACCGCCCTCCCGATTATCGAAACTTTACTTGGTGATGTTTCTGCTTATGTGCCGACTAACGTAATTTCGATTACAGACGGGCAGATTTATCTCGAAGGCAACCTTTTCAACGCCGGTATTCGCCCCGCTGTGAACGTAGGTATTTCGGTATCCCGAGTCGGTGGCGCAGCCCAGACAAAGGCGATGAAGCAAGTTGCGGGTCGCCTCCGTCTCGACATGGCGGCTTACCGCGAATTAGCCGCTTTTGCCCAATTCGGCTCGGATTTGGATGCCGCGACTCAAGGTCAACTTAAACGCGGTCAACGGATGCAAGAAATCCTTAAACAACCGCAATATAAACCTGTTTCTCTCGAAGATCAGGTTATCGTTCTTTTTGCTGGCACAAACGGTTTTGCGGACGAAGTCCCCCTCGAGAGCATGAAAGCATGGGAAGCGGATTTGTTGCGCTATATGGCAAATTCACATCCCGAAATCGGCAAAGCGATTACAGACGAAAAACGCATCTCTGATGATACAGAAGCGAAATTGCGTCAGGCTTTAGAAACTTTCAAAAATACTTGGCAAGCGTAGATAGAGGCTAATTTATGGCTTCAGCACGAGAAATGCGGCTCCGTATCCGGAGCGTAAAAAATATCGCACAAGTTACCCGTGCGCTGGAGGCGGTCAGTGCCAGCAAGGTACGCAAAGCGGTCGAGCAAGTGGAAAATACACGACCCTACGCGACCAAAGCTTGGCAGGTGCTGAAACACGTCGCTGGGCAGCCGGGACATAGTGCCTTGCATCCGCTTTTGACGGAACGTGACAATGTCAAGAATACATTGGTGCTTTTGGTCAGCAGTGATCGCGGTTTAGCAGGCGCGTATAATACTAATATCATCCGCTACAATTTGCAGAATTTCAAGAATTATCAGCATCCCACCCGCTATATTACCGTTGGGAAAAAGGGACGCGATTTGTTGATGCGGCGCGGCGGAAATGTGATGGCGGAATTCAGTGATTTGCCAGCGGATCCATCCTTTATGGATGTTTCTGCCATTGGGCATCTCGCTGTAGATGAGTTTTTGAAGGGCGATGCAGATGAAGTCTATTTGGTTTATACGGACTATATCAGCATGGCAAAACAAGAGCCTGTGATGAAAAAACTCTTGCCCCTCGAAGTAGATGGTGGTGAAGGTTTGGTAAAAGAATATGGGAAAGGGCAACAAAAAGCCTCGGCTGCCTATATTTATGAACCCGATCCCGAAGAAATTTTGAACGAAATCATCCCCAAATTCACCGCTTTGCAGGTTTATCAGGCGATTCTTGAATCTCTCGCCAGCGAACACGCGGCGCGCATGGTTGCCATGCGGAACGCAACGGATAACGCCCATGAATTGGTCGATGCGTTGCAATTAGAATATAACCAAGTTCGTCAGCAAACAATTACTGGCGATATTCTCGATATTGCTGGCGGTGCAGAAGCACTCGCTCAGTCACAGAAATAACCTTTTTTGGAGGCAATAATGGCGGATATTACCGGTCAGGTAGTACAGGTTCAAGGTGGTGTTGTAGACGTAGCGTTTACAGAGGGAGAACTCCCTGAACTTTTTGAAGCACTTGAAATTGAACGCGAGGGAGAAACGCCCCTCGTTTTAGAAGTCCAAAAACATTTGGGCGATGGCTGGGTGCGTACCGTTTCGATGGACACCACCGATGGTCTGCAGCGTGGCGTGGACGTAATCGCTACCGGCTCACCGATTCGCGTTCCCGTTGGCATGTCCACGTTAGGGCGCATCTTCAACGTCCTCGGTCAACCCGTAGACGGGATGGGCGCAGTCGAAGCGGATGCACTTTACCCGATTCACCGCAAAGCACCTGGCTTTGCCGAGCAAGCTACTAGCGTTGAGATTTTTGAAACTGGTATCAAAGTCATCGACTTGATTGCTCCCTTTACCAAAGGCGGTAAAACCGGTATCTTCGGTGGCGCAGGCGTAGGCAAAACCGTTGTCATCACCGAGCTGATTTCTTCTATCGCTCGTGTGCATAAAGGTAACTCTGTTTTCGCCGGTGTTGGCGAGCGCACCCGTGAAGGAACCTCCCTCTTCCGAGAAATGCTCGAATCAGGCGTTATGAAAGATACCGTCATGGTCTTCGGACAAATGAATGAGCCTTCGGGCGTTCGTTTGCGCGTTGCCCTCTCCGCCCTCGCCATGGCAGAATACTTCCGTGATCAGGGCAAAGATGTGCTTCTCTTCATCGACAACATCTTCCGTTTCACCATGTCCGGTTCGGAAGTCTCCGCGTTGCTCGGACGTATGCCCTCCGCAGTCGGCTACCAGCCGACCCTCGCCACCGAAATGGGTGAGTTGCAAGAGCGTATCACCTCTACCCGGAGCGGCTCGATTACCTCGATGCAAGCCGTTTACGTCCCCGCCGATGACTACTCCGACCCCGCACCGGTCGCTACCTTTACCCACCTCGATGCCACCATCGCCCTTGAACGCTCAATTGCAGAAAAGGGCATTTATCCCGCGGTTGATCCTCTCACTTCTACCAGCCGTATTCTCGATCCCCATATCGTTGGCGATGAGCATTATCGCACCGCTCGTGAAGTTCAGCAGGTTCTCCAGCGCTACAAAGATTTGCAAGACATCATCGCCATTCTCGGCGTAGACGAACTCGGCGAAGATGATAAACTTCTTGTCTCTCGCGCTCGCAAAATCGAACGTTTCTTCTCACAACCCTTCGTTACTGCGGAACAATTCACCGGCGTTCCCGGTGTTTACGTTCCCCTCAAAGATACCGTTCGCTCCTTCCGTGAAATCTTGGATGGATTGCACGACGACCTCCCCGAACAAGCCTTCCTCATGGCGGGCACAATCGAAGAAGTTGTTGAAAAAGCAAAGAAGATGGCAAAAAAAACAGCCTAGTTTTTTTAGGATGAAGAGCAGCTTCGCTCTTGATTTGAGCAGGCTCTCTCTTAAAAAACTTAGTTTTATAAAAAAACATTGCTCATTAATCTTTGCTAGAAAGAAAGCCAGATTGCGTAAAACGTATTGCGTAATTTTTTATTACGCAATACGCAATACGAAATACGCATAAGGAAATCAAAATGCCAATTCGCTGTGAAATTGTCTCGCAAGACAAAACCCTCTACGAGGACGATGTAGATATCGTTCTCCTCCCCGGCACAGATGGGATGATGGGCATTTTACCGGAACATGCCCCTCTCCTGACGACGCTCAAATATGGCGTTGTTCAAGTTCGCAAAGGGAATCAAGAAGAAAACTTCGCCGTTGCCGGCGGTGTAGCAGAAGTTCAGCCTGATTTAGTGACTATCCTCGCTGACCGCGCTGAAAATGTCGCCGAAATTGATATTGCTCGCGCCGAAGCGGCTCAAGAACGCGCCAAAGAGTATATGGAACAAGGTCCCCCTCTCGATTCCGACCGTTATTTGGCAATGGCGGCGGCACTCAGTCGCTCCAATTTACGTTTAGATGCAGTACATCGTTATCGTCAGAGCAAAAAACGCATATCCAAGTCCTCTCAAATAGCAGAGGAATAAAATGGCTCTTTTCTCCAAAGATTTGGGAATAGACCTAGGTACGATTAATACTCGGCTCGCGGACAATACGCAAGTATTGCTCAACGAGCCGACTATTGTCGCGATAGAAATCGATGACGAAAAAATGGCAGAGAAAATGGTCTCTGTCGGGCAAGAAGCCCTCAATATGTATGGGCGCGTTCCGGATAATATCGAAGTGGCTCGCCCGCTCAAAAACGGGGTGATTGCTGATTACGTCATCACCGAAGCCTTACTCTCCTATCTTTTACAGCAAGTTAGCGGATCTATGCGGATTTTTCGTCCGCGCGTTATGCTCTCTGTCCCCTATGGGGTAACGAGTGTTGAACGGCGCGCTGTTTATGAAGCTGCACGTGAAGCCGGTAGTCGAGAAGCCTATCTCATCCAACAAACTTTAGCCGCGGCGTTAGGGATTGACCTCCCGATTAACGCCCCCTCCGGAAATATGGTCATCTCTCTCGGCGGCGGTGCGACTGAAGCCTCGGTGATGGCGATGTATGGCATTGTCTCAGCTGAAACTCTCCGCGCGGGTGGACTTGATTTTGACGAAGCAATTGCCGTTTATGTTCGCCGCAAGTATGGGGTTAGTATTGGTCAGAGAACCGCCGAGCAACTTAAAATCAAGATCGGCGCGGCTGTTCCCCAAGATCAAGAACAGAGTATGGAAGTGCAGGGACAGGATCAAGTGACCGGTTTGCCGCGTCCTGTCACCATCACAACCGGTGAAATCGTAGAAGCTCTCCAAGAACCGCTCAAGGATGTCGTTGAAACGGGGCGCAAAGTCCTCGAGAAAACGCCGCCTGAGTTGGTCTCCGATATTATTGATCGAGGTGTGGCTCTTTGCGGCGGCGGTGCGCTTTTGCGCGGCATTGATAAATTGCTCACGAAATCGCTCGGCATCCCCGCTTATTTGGTGGATAATCCGCTGACTTGTGTTGTTGAAGGCACAGTGCGCGGTTTGGAACTTTATTCCGTTTTGCAACGGAATTTGCCGAAAGTTTAGCTAAAAACACCAAACTTCCGAAGCTTCTTTAAATAAAAAAAGCTCCTGATAAACTCAGGAGCTTTCTGATTTAACTGTAGTGGCTTATAAATAATATGTCATCCACTGCAAATAGGTGGCGGGATCAATATATTGCAAGCGTACATCTTCGGGAACGCTGATACAGATGGTGGCATAATTCAAAATCGCTTTTACGCTGGTTTTTGCCAACTCATCTGCAACGGATTGTGCGTTCTCTGCCGGGACGGCGATCATGGCAACTTTTATATCCGTTTTATTTATGGTTGAAACCATTTCGTTAATATCTTGGACGGTAACATCTCCGATTTTTGCTCCGATTTTTTTAGGATCGTTATCAAAGGCGAGGGTGACGCGAAAGCCGCGTTCTAAAAAACCTTGATAATGCGCCAAACCACTTCCAATATCGCCCGCACCGATAATCGCGACATCCCAAACTCGGTCAACTTTTAGAATTTCTCGTAATTTTTCGCTAAGAAACTCGATATTATAGCCGGTGCCTTGTTTGCCGAATTCGCCAAATTGGGAAATATCTTTGCGGATTTGGGCAGCGGAAATCCCAACCCAATCGCCTAATTCTTTGGAGGAGGTGACGACTACGCCCTCTATCGTCATCCGCTCTAAAGCACGGAGATAAAGGGGGAGTCTGCCAATAATAATATCGGGAATTTTCTTTTTAGTCATAGGAGCCTCGTTCTAAGATAAAGTGGTGTTTTATGGTAAGTTGAATCTACCATAAAAGTTCTGATTTGTACAAGAAATCACGAAATAGAAGAACATAAGCCCTGACAGTTTCGAGAAAACTATCAGGGCTTATGTTGGCGGATTTAGCTTGAGGGACTGAAAAGTTTATTTAGCAGAGGCAAGCCTAAGGTCACGCGCGACGCGGCACCTCCTCCTAAAGAAGATTTTCAAAGACGTATTCCACATCTTTATCGCCGCGCCCTGAAAGGTTAATCACAATAATATCCTCAGGGTTTGTATATTTTTGGTGATCTTGGAAGAGATACGCCACTGCGTGTGCCGATTCCAACGCGGGGATGATGCCCTCCAGATGTGAAAGGGCGATGAAAGCATCGACCGCCTCTTTGTCGGTGGCTTCGCCGAGTGTCAGCCGTCCATTTTCTTTGAGCATACTTAAAATGGGGCTGATGCCGGGATAATCTAAGCCCGAAGCCGCACTGTAGGATTCTTTGATATTGCCCGCTTCATCTTGGAGTACCAAAGTTTTGAATCCGTGAAGCGTATCCGGTTTGCCTTGCCCGAGCGCAAGCCCGTGTTTGGCAGTATCTGCGCCCAAACCGGCGGGTTCGACCGCGACAAGTTCAACTTGCTCGTCTGGAATAAAAGCAGTGAACGCGCCCAGGGCATTGCTCCCGCCTCCGGCACAGGCGATAATCGCTTTAGGCAGTTTACCTTCTTTTTCTAGGATTTGCGCCCGAATTTCCTCGCCGATAATCTTCTGGAAATCGCGTACCATCGTGGGGTAGGGATGTGGTCCGACTGCGGAGCCGAGCAGATAATAAGAATCGACATTATCTTGTGCGTACGCGCCGAGTGCGACATCAACCGCATCTTTCAGCGTCCCTTGTCCTGCCGTGACGGGAATCACGTTTGCGCCGAGGGCTTTCATGCGGTAAACATTGGGTTTCTGAGCATCTATATCGCGTGCGCCCATGTAAATATCGCAATCGAGATTCAGATATGCGGCAATTGTCGCGGTTGCCACGCCGTGCTGACCGGCTCCGGTCTCGGCGATGAGTTTTTTGCTCCCCAAAGATTTGGCGACCAATCCCTGCCCAATGACATTATTGATTTTATGTGCGCCGGTATGATTCAAATCTTCGCGTTTTAGATAAATTTTTGCCCCGCCGAGTTCGTTCGTGAGCCGTTCTGCGAAATAAAGCAGGCTGGGACGACCTGCATAATTTTTATAAAGCTCTTTTAAGTCATTCTGGAATTCTTCAGTGACCTTAAGTTCATCATATTTCTCAGCGAGATTGCCTAAAATTTCTGCTAAAAATTCGGGGAGGTAAGTTCCGCCAAAGTTGCCAAAAGTTCCGTTTAATTCTGTAGTCATTTTATTATTCCTTTTTTAAGTAGTTTTTAGTTTGGTAGTTGATTCGTTTTTCGTACACGGAAAAACGCGGATTGCACGAAAAAAACCTTTTAGTTTTTTCTCTAACAATCACGGTTCTTCCCGCGTTATCCGTATCCTAAATATTTTTATTCATACGCCGCGTCTCCTTTACTTGGAAATTAAAAAGCCTCCTCTCATCTCAGGGACGAGAGAAGGCTTCCGCGGTGCCACCCTGCTTAAGCTGCTTTT
>JAOZOM010000270.1 GCA_029933275.1 Anaerolineales bacterium
AGCTACCGCGTAGAGAATAAGACCACCAATAGTTTCAATCTCTCTGGAGTATAATTCTCGCCATGAAAAAGAAACTCCCTCGCCCCCTTCTTTGGATTCTGCTCGGCATCCTTACCCTAGCCGGACTATATAACATCCCGCCAATTCACTCACGCCTCGCGTGGCGCGTGGATAATCTCCGCACGCAAATCAAGTATCATTTCAATCCGCCGGACGAAGCCATTTTTCAACCATCCGCACCTACAACACCCGCGCTAAGTGCGACACAAACTCCAAGTCCAATTCCCGAAAGGACGAATACCCCACTCCCCACCCTCACGCCGACTATTATCCCGACCGCATTACCGGAACAAGTGGATTTGGAGGGCGTCATCTACGTTGACCAACATAACCGCTGGAATTATTGCGGACCAGCGAATCTGACGATGGCTCTCAATTTCTGGGGCTGGGAAGGGACGCGAGACGATATTGCCAAAGCCATTAAACCCGGGGTTGCTGAAGTGAAAGATTTTATCCAAGCCGGGAAAACGGACAAAAACGTCATGCCCTACGAGATGGTCGATTTTGCCAATGAGCAAACCGAACTCCACGCGCTGTCTCGCCAGGGAGGAAACGAGAATCTGCTCAAAGCCTTTATCGCGGCTGGGATCCCCGTCATGGTCGAAAAAGGCTATTATGAAGCCGATTACACCGGCAAAGTCGCTTGGCTGGGACATTATCAGTTTGTCACCGGCTACAACAATCAGGGTGAGTATTTCATCGTCCAGGATACCTATAATGACGGTCCCGATTTTCATATTGACTACGCCCACTTCAAAGAAGGTTGGCGTTCTTTCAATTATATTTTCATCGTTGTTTATCCCACCGAGCGGGCGCAAGATGTAGAACATCTTTTAGGTTTTTGGAATGATGAAAGCTGGGCGCGCCAACATGCTCTTGAAATTGCCTCCGAAGAGGAAAATCAACTCGAAGGAAACGACCGGTTTTTTGCAATCTTCAATCAAGGAACCAGCCTTGTCAAACTACAGCGTTACGCCGAAGCCGCTACCGCTTATGACCGCGCTTTTGCCCTCTATGCCGAACTTGGACAAGATGATACTCAGCGTCCCTACCGAATTATCTGGTATCAAACTGGACCCTATTTTGCCTACTACCACACTGGACGCTACCAAGATGTCATCAATCTTGCCGATAATACGCTCAATGAAACCATCAGCAAGCCGACCCTCGAAGAAAGCCTTTATTGGCGAGCGCGAGCCGAATACGCCCTCGGCGATTATGAAGCCGCCTATGCCGATATGCGCGAGACTGTCCGACTGAATCCCCATTTTTCACCGGGATTATATTATTTATCTATTTGGGGCGTAAATTAAGAACTCACCTTACACAGATCGTCCCGCAGGTTCTTATAAACCAAGCCTATTTTGAGACCTGCGGGACGGTGCGTAAGATATTTAGAACTTTCAACCTGCAACCTGCCAACCTTAAACTCCCCTCACCATCTCCCGCCAAAACTCATCTTTTTCTCCGGGAATAAAAGGCGTATAAACCGTGACTCGATCTACCAACCCACCGTAGCGTTCTTTCAACGCGGCGGGAAGACCAGCGGGCGAATCCGCATAAGTGACAAACTCCTCAAGCATTTCGTCTGTAATCAGCATCGGCATCTCCGCCCATTCCCCTTTAGCGGCGTGATTGCGTAATTTTTCTGCCGCCTCGCCCCATCCATGATGATTCATGACTCGTTTATAGGAAGGCGTAGAGGCGTAGAACGAGATTTGCATCCGTGCCTGATTTGCCTCTTCAGGCGAAGTGGCGATAAAAGCCGTTAACGAGACCGCCACATCTGCACGCGAACGTCCTGTTTTTGCCGCGCCCTCTTCAATGGCAGGAATCAGCACCTCGCGCAAATAACGCGGCGAGTTGAAGGGATGCGCATGGAAGCCATCGCAAACTTCGCCAGCCAAACGCGCTAATCCCGTATTTACACCAGCGATATAAATCGGAATATCTGGATAATCAATTTTTCCCGGGTTGAAAAAAGGAGTCATCAAGCGCAATTTATAGTATTCGCCGCGAAAATCGAGTTTTTCACCCGTCTGCCACGTCTGCCATAAAGCACGAATTGCGCCAATTTGCTCGCGCAATTTCCCCACAACGGAATCAGGCCACGGCATCCCGAAGCGTTTCGTAATATGCCCCTTGACCTGCGTCCCCAACCCGAGGATAAATCTCCCCTCCGACTGTGCCGCTAAATCCCACGCGGTATACGCCATGTCGCCGGGAGAGCGGGCAAAAGAAATCGCAATCGCCGTTCCCATTTTCATTTTCGATGTATGCTCGGCAATCAGCGGATGCGGCAAAAAGCCATCGTGCTGGGTTTCAGTCGTCCACAGCGCGTCAAATCCCATTTCTTCCGCCGCCCGCGCTACCTCAGGAACATTTTTCAAGTGCATTGGGGGTAAAACTGCATCGAATTTCATTTAAGAACTCCTTTTCACCACGAAGATCACTAAGTTTACAGAGAAAATTATAGGGCAAAGACTTCTAAAATTCTAAAAACTTCAGAAGTCCCCCGTGTTGGATAAAAATATAAAAATCTTGGCTCATATATCAAAGGTGTGCGGTAC
>JAOZOM010000271.1 GCA_029933275.1 Anaerolineales bacterium
CCTTTGCCGTGATCCATCACAAAGGGGTGCGCGCGGGGGTAAGAAGTTGAAACAACGGAGGCATCACGCTCAATCAGCGCGCGCCCTTTTGAACCGGGAAATTTAGACATTTTATTCTCCTAAAAAATTGTGGTAAGGACTTTAATCCTTACTTCTCATCTCCACCAACGCCAGCGCACCGAGCAAACCGGCATCATCGCCAAGTGCGGCAGTCGTGATGGTTAGATTTTTTAAATATGCGGGGTTAAAAATATGCGCCCGCAAACTGGCATTGAAAGGCGTAAAAAGTAAATCGCCGCTTTCTGAAACCCCGCCGCCAAAAATAACAATAGAGGGATTGAAAATATGGAGGAAACTAGCCACGCCGATTCCCAGATATTTTCCTGCTCGATTAAACGCGGCAATTGCCAACGAATCGCCGCCGCGGGCGGCTACCGCGATCGTTTCAGCCGTTCGGCTCGTACTTGACCTGAGGCTTGATTTCGTTGAAGAGTCTTTGAGTTGGTCTTCAACATAATTTGCAATTGCCGTCCCCGAAGCATAAGCCTCCAAATGACCGCGTTTACCACAAGAACAAACTTCTCCGCCCGCCTGCACGGTGACGTGACCCAATTCTGAGGCGAGACCCTCGCGTCCCTGTACCAAGTTCCCGCCGCTGATGACCCCGCCTCCAACGCCGGTGCTGATGGTGAGATAAAGCAAATCCTCATGTCCCTGCCCTGCACCATATTGCCATTCGCCGAGCGCGGCGAGATCGGCATCGTTTCCCAAATAAACGGGGCAACCAAAATGCAATTTGAGCTTCTCGGTGATGGGAAAATGCTTCCACTCTTGGATATTCGGCGTTTCGATGATAATCCCTGTGCGCGGATTTAAAGGACCCGGCGCGGCAATCCCGATCGCCTCAAGTGTCTCGCCTGCGGGGATGACCTCTTCAATTAAATGAAGAAGCCGCCCAAAGATAGATTCATCTCCTGAGCGGGTTTTTATTTTCTTATGTTTAAGCGGATGCTTCTCCTCACGGCGAAAAGCCGCGGCACGGATATGCGTTCCGCCCAAGTCAACGGCGATGCGAATACTCATAGCGGGTATTATAGGTTGAAAGGTTAAAGGTTGGAAGGTTTGAACAAAATATCAGAACTTTATAAGAGTTCGTTAACGTCCCTTGACGCTCTTCCTTAGAGCCTTTATCATTTGGGACGCAATTAGCACCTTGCTCGTTGGGGTGCTAAAATAATGTCTAAGGAAAATTTGCTTAAGATGACCACCTCTCTAAAACCTCTCGGTGACCGCGTAGTCGTGGAACCCATCACAGATGATTTCTCTGCTGGTGGAATCGCTTTACCTGAAACGGCGAAGGAAGAACCCCAACGCGGCGTTGTGTTTGCGGTGGGACCCGGTTTGCGAGATAGCAATGGTCAGCGGATGGCGATGGATGTGGTAGTTGGTGATGAGGTTTTGTTCGCTCGTTATGGCGGTTCATCGCTCAAGCACGAAGGCAAAGAATACCTTATTCTGCGAGAAGATGAAATTCTCGCAGTTATAGAAAACTAATTCAATTTATTTGGAGGATTTACCCAATGGCAGCAAAACAACTTTTATTTTCAGAAGAAGCGCGTCGTAGCCTTAAAGAAGGCATGGATGTTCTCGCAAACGCAGTCGCCACCACGCTTGGACCCAAAGGTCGCAACGTGGCTCTGGATCGCAAATTCGGCTCCCCCACCATTACCCATGATGGCGTGACGGTTGCTAAAGAAATCGAACTCGAAGACCCATTCCAAAACATGGGCGCACAGCTTCTTAAAGAAGCCGCCACCAAAACCAACGACATCGCCGGTGACGGAACAACCACCTCCACCGTTTTGGCACATGCCATTGTCACCGAAGGTCTTAAAACCCTCGCCGCTGGCTCCAATGCGATGCTCGTAAAACACGGTATCGAAAAAGCCGCTCACGCAGTCGCCGAAAAAATCAGCGACTTGGCAATCGAAGTCACCACCAAAGAAGAAATTGCAAATGTTGCTTCCATCTCCGCGCAAGACCGCAAAATCGGTGAATTGATTGCGGACGTAATGGACAAAGTCGGCAATGACGGCGTAATTACCGTTGAAGAATCCAAAGGCTTGCAATTCGAGACCGAATATGTTGAAGGTATGCAATTCGATCGTGGTTATCTCTCCCCCTATTTCATCACCGATGCAGATAGCATGGAAGCCATCATCGAGAATCCCTATATTCTCATTCACGAAAAGAAAATCTCCTCGGCTCAAGACCTCGTACCCTTGCTTGAGAAAATGATCCAAACCGGCAAACGCGACCTCGTCATCATCGCCGAAGATATTGACGGTGAAGCTCTCGCCACCCTCGTACTCAACAAATTGCGCGGTATGCTCAATGTACTCGCCATCAAAGCCCCCGGATTCGGTGATCGCCGCAAAGCCACCATGCACGACATCGCAATTCTCACCGGCGGCACTGTTATCTCCGAAGAAACCGGTGGAAAACTCGAAACAGCCACCATTGACGATCTCGGTCAAGCTGAGAAAGTTGTTTCTGACAAAGAAAACACCACCGTTGTCAGCGGCAAAGGCGATGCCGACCAGATTAAAGGTCGCGTAGAGCAAATCCG
>JAOZOM010000057.1 GCA_029933275.1 Anaerolineales bacterium
CCACGAAACCACACGAAGTTCACCAAGAAAAGAAAAAAGCCCCCGTTTTTCAAACGGGGGCTTTTTTTACGCTTGTAATTCTGCTAATTTTTCTCTGACTTTATCGGCGTGTTTCACTTCGCCGCTTTTTCGCTTGACGCGCACGCTCACTTTTCGCCAGAGCGCGGCAATCTCACCATCGGGTGAGACGATGAATGTTGAGCGGATTACGCCAACAATCTCTTTCCCGTAATTCTTTTTAATACCCCACGCGCCATAGGATTCGTGAACGGCATGGTCAGGGTCAGAGAGCAGGGTCAGATTTAAGTCATATTTCAGGATGAATTTCTGATGCTTTTCTGCATTATCGCGGCTGATGCCAACTATTTCTGCGTTTAGCCCTGCAAATTCGTTCTTGTTTTCAGTAAAATCACAGGCTTCTTTGGTGCAGCCGGGCGTATCATCTTTCGGGTAAAAATAGACCACCAGCCACTTGCCAGCATAATCGCTTAATGAGACCGTTTTCCCGTTTTCGTCTGGAAGGGTGAAAGGCGGGGCTTTATCGCCGATATTTAACATAGGATTCTCCTTTGGGATTATTGCCCTCACGGGCAACGGGTTCAGTACGTGGATTTCAACTTGCTCACGGGCAAATAAACTTTCCCCTCATTCTCATCACCGAGGGCAGAGATTTCTTTAGGCATCTCGGCGGCGAGATAAGCAGTATACGCAGCGAGAAGCGCATTCAACTGGCTAGAGGCATAAATCTGCTCAAGGGGCAGGATACCCTGTCTCATCCGATGGCGGGTAATCTCCTCGAAAAAACTCATCGGATCACGGATTTGCAGCCCTTCGCCGTACAAAATCGTTTGGCGTTGCAAACGTCCCTCGAGGGCAGAGAGTGGAAGCAGCTTTCCCTCTGTCATGACGATAAATGCCGCTTGGGGATGTGTCTCTAGCATCTGATGCGATGCTTCTTCGGCAGGATAAGAGACAAAACCCAGACCAGCCAGCTTTTCATAGAGCGCAAAACCAGAGCGCATCCACGCGGGGCAAAGTTCAGGGCGAGAGGGGGTGGCGGCAACTTTGATTCCGCATCGGCGAAGCTCATATTCCGCGAGACGCATCTCCGCGCCGCGTAGGGGGGATTTGCTTGTCGTCAAACTCTCTGCCTCGAGCAACGCGCGCACGCGTCCCTGATTCGGCTTCGCTGGCGCATTAACCGCCACAAAAGCCGAGGCTTGTCCCCCGATAAAGGTGAGGAGGTCTTCGAGGTCACCATCCGAAAGAGCCAGAAGCTCTAAATCCGCATTAAGCGCGGCATAGGTGAAGGCTTTGCGACCGGTCAAATCAATGCCAATATACGCAGTTTGAGTAAAAAGCATAGTAAGATATATTCCTTATGAACGCGACAAGATAGTATCAGTTTAGACGAAAATGGAGAGTTATGCAACAATCTCGCACATCTCGCAGACGAATTTTATTCATTGGTATTTTGATATTAGGTGCAGCGTGGACATTGCTCAGCGCAAACGAAGACGGAAAATCGACAGCAGGACTAACACCGGCACCGCAAAAAGGCTTTCTTGCACCCGATTTCACGCTAGAAACGCTGGATGGCGAGAGCGTGACTCTCTCAGATTTGCGTGGTAAAGCGGTTCTGGTCAACTTTTGGGCAACGTGGTGTCCACCTTGCCGCGCCGAGATGCCCGCTTTTCAAGAAGCCTATCGCGATTATGAAGCGCAAGGTTTCGTGATTGTAGCGGTGAATGCAACCTCGCAAGATGGTATCGGCGATATAGATGCGTTCATCGAAAAGTTCGGGTTGAGTTTCCCCGTTGTGCTGGATAAAGATGGCGCGGTCAATCAGCTTTATCAGGTGCGATCGCTACCAACATCCTTTTTTATTGATAAAGAGGGCGTGATTAGCGAGGTGGTGATTGGCGGTCCGATTGCCGAAGCGTTGATTCGGGCGAGGATTGAAGAAATCATTGATCGCAAATAACTGATATTACATTTCGCCCCCATCCTAGCCTTCCCCCTCATGGGAAAGGGAGAAATTCTCTCCTGAGGAGGGAATTAGAGGGGGGAAGGAGAAATTATGTTTCCTATCATCCAAATTGGACCGGTTGCGCTCCAAGCCCCCGGTCTCCTTTTACTGATTTCGCTCTGGATTGGCATCACTCTCGCCGAGAAGAGTGCAAAGAAAAATAAAATTTCGGCAGAAATGCTTTCAAACCTAATTCTCATCGCGCTCATTGCAGGAATCATCGGTGCGCGCATCGTTTACGCGGCTCGCTTCCCCTCCGCTTTTTTGAGTAGCCCCTTGAGCCTATTTTCGCTCAATCCCGGGTTGCTTGATATTAGCGGCGGCGTAGTTGCGACAATCATCGGCGCATTCATTTACGGGCAACGCAAAAAAATGCCTCTCTGGAATACGCTAGATGCCCTTGTCCCCTTTTTCGGGATGCTCGCCATCGGTCTCGCCACTGCAAACCTCGCTTCCGGCAATGCTTTTGGAATGGAGACCGAGCTTCCGTGGGGAATTGAGCTTTGGGGCGCAAAACGGCACCCGACACAAATCTACACGATGCTCGCCTCGCTCGTGACCCTTAACTTGCTCTGGTCTCCCCGGCAGGATGCCAAGTCCCCAAAAGGGACCGCCGGAAAGGGCTTTCTCAGCTTCATCGCGGTCACAGCCGGATACACCCTCTTCCTCGAAGCCTTTCGTGGCGATAGTGCGCTGATTTTCGGCTCAATCCGCTTGGTGCAAGTAATCGCGTTGATTGTGATGGCGATTGCATTTTGGCTTTTGGATAGACAGGACAAATAGCACGAAGACCTTTTCATAAATTCACATCATTTATCCCGTTCGTGATTGAGGTAAAATTCTTAAAAATCTCTTATCAAGTGCTTAACATTTATTAAGTTCTCTCTTCTTCTTTTTCTGTATACTTCAAGAGCATTCTCCTCAACACCAACCGCGCTAGAGTCTAAATCACTCAGAAGCGCGGTTTTGGTTTAACCCCCGCCTTGCTTTCGGTGAACTATTGATTGTTTGCAACTTGCCATCTTGCCCAAAAGCTAGTTTCTTGAAAATAACTAGTTCTAACGAAATTTGTGATTTGGCAAAAACAAGCGCAAACAAACTTTTGTACACGGATTTCAAGGAGTTACACAGAAAAAACGCTCAATATTGAACGCTTTTCCTTTTCAAAAATTCTCCGTGAAATCCGCGTCATCCGTGTACAAACCATCTATGCCCTTTGGGTACAAAAAACGGTAGAAGCAGAAAAAGAACAATCCCGATAGAGGTTCTATTTTCTGCTTGCATTTCCAAAACTCCTTGTATAATAGAAATCGCCTGTTCTAGCAAAACTCGGTCTTTGAGACCCTATAACTCTTCGAGCTTTTATTTGACTGGCACAGTACCCAATGGCAGTTTCTCAAAATTTTAGTGGTGCATTGCTCCACTTTTTGCAACTTTATGGTGAGTTCCCTTATGAAAAAACTCTCGTTCCTCACGCGCACATCCTTCCTCATCGGCGGGTTTTTCGCACTCGATAAAGGTCTCGCCTTTTTGCGCTCGATTATTATTGCGCGGCAATTTAGCCTGAGCTTCGAATTGGATGCGTTCAATGTTGCCAACAACTTGCCGGATATGCTTTTTGCGCTGATTTCCGGCGGCGCAATGTCGATGGCATTGATTCCCGTCCTGAGCGAGTACCTAACCACGCGCGGAAGACCCGAAGCGTGGAAACTTTTCTCACGCATCGCCAATCTTGCCTTTTTGGTGACGGCAGTAGCGGGGGTTTTCATCGCTATTTTCGCCGAGCAAATTGTTCGAGCCGAAATTGGCATCGCTCCCGGCTTTGGGATCGCCGAGCAGGATGTGATTATTAAATTGATGCGCCTAAACTTGATTGCCACGACCATTTTTTCAGTCAGTGGTCTCGTGATGGGCGGATTGCAGGCAAATCAGCATTTTTTGCTCCCCGCAATGGCTCCCATGCTCTACAATATCGGGCAGATTTTCGGAGCGTTGGTTTTCTCGCCGAGTGAGCCCTATCACATAGCGGGTATCACTTTTCCCGCACTCGGTTTGGGCGTAGAGGGGCTTGTTTTTGGGGTCATTCTCGGTGCGATTTTGCATCTTGGCATTCAAATCCCCGGGCTGATTAAATATAAATTCCACTGGACACCCTCCATCACGCTCAAAGATGAAGGTGTGAAGAAGGCACTCAAAATTATGGGTCCCCGCCTCGTGACCATGTTTGGGATTCAACTCATTTTCATTGCCCGCGATAATTTTGCGTCTCGCCTCGGCACGGTTGGCGCAGTCACCGCCCTCACTTATGGCTGGATGATTATGCAAGTGCCAGAAACTTTGCTCGGAACAGCCATCGCAACCGCGATTTTGCCAACTTTATCGGAATATGCGGCGGCGGATAATTGGATAAAGTTCCGCGAAGTGATCGAGCGTGCCATCCGTGTCTTGATTGCCCTCACCTTGCCGCTCGCGACAATCTTGTCCGCGGGCTTGCTTCCGTTGGTACGCGTTGTCTTTCACTTCGACGTAGCTGGCACCGCCCTCCTCACCTGGACAGCTCGCGCGTATCTGCTCACTTTGGTCGGTTACGCAATTCAAGAAGTGCTTTCTCGCGCTTTTTACGCACGAAAAGAAGCACTCATTCCACTTGCAACTATTTTCATCCGTTTCGGGATTTATATTGCGGCAGGAATCATCGTGGTTAACTATTTCCCCGAATTAAGCGCAACGGGATTGGCTTTAGCAGAATTAGCGGTGGTGGTTGAAGCCGCGTTGATGCTTTATTTAATGGATTCACGCCTCCCCACGCGCGTTACGGCTCTTCCATCCCTCCTGCGCGGATTAATCGCGGCATTGCTTGGCGGCGCATCCGCTTACACAGTCGCTCTATACCTTCCCGGCAGCGCGGTCGTCACCGCAATCATCGGAATGCTGGTCGGCGCGGGAGTCGCATTGCCAATTGTCTGGCAAGAAATGCGCCTTCTCTTTAATCTCTAAACGTGTATAATTGCCCCCATGTCTGAATTAACTGAAGAAACTCAACCGATAAAAATAAAGAAAAAATCTAGCAAAAAAAGATTTTGGATTAGCCTACTCGGCTTTATACTCATCATCACGCTAGGCGTTGTGAGCGGATATTACTCTGGGATTGGGGAGCGAAAAAGCGCAGAAGCAACCACGATTTCGCAAGCTCTTGGCGAACAGTTCCAGCTTGGCGCGGTCGCTTTAGCTGAGGGGCGTTATGACCATGCTCGCCAGCATTTTGAATATATTATTGAGCATGATGCCAACTATCCTGGAGCAGGGGAAGGATTAGCAGAAGCGATTTTGGGAATGAGCTTTACGGCTACACCTGCCCCCACGCTTACCCCTACGCTCACGCCCACACCCGATATGCGCGGCGTGGAGGCAATTTTTAGCAATATCAAGCAATTAATCAATGCCGGTGATTGGGAGAATGCGCTTGCCGCGCTAGACCAACTCCGCAGAGACGACCCTAATTTCCACACCGCCGAAGTGGATGGGATGTATTATTTTGCTCTGCGCTATAACGGTTACGATAAAATCACCAAGAAAGGCGATTTGGAGGGCGGTATTTACTACCTCACCCTAGCTGAGCGTTTTGGTCCTTTGGATAGCGTGGCAAATAATCTTCGCGAGAATGCACGGCTTTATCTGATTGCCGCATCTTTCTGGGAAATCAACTGGGAGCAAGCGGTTAATTACTTCGGGCAGCTTGCCCCTTATGCCCCAAATATCTGGGATGGTGCGTCCAATATGACCGCGGGCGAGCGTTACCATGTCGCACTCATGCGCTACGGCGATCAGCTCTACAACAGTGGCGATAATTGCGGGGCTTATGCCCAATATTCTGCCGCCCTATCTTATGGCGCATTAGACGAACTGGCGTATAAAAACTCGAAGAAGGCTTACGAAATTTGCTATCCGCCAACGTCAACGCCAGAGCCAATCCCACCGACAGAAACAGGAGTCCCTCCTGCTGAGCCAACGGCAACCCCAACACCTTAAAAGCAAAGACCAAGTGTAAAACACTTGGTCTTTTTTTCTTTTAACTTATGCCCCGATTTTCTCCAGAGCTTTCAACGCGGCATCATGCAATAACCCGTTTGTGGCTAAAACGCCGCGATTATTGATCAATTTTCGCCCGACTGAAAAATCGAGTGCTTTACCGTACAAATCGCTGATTTTTCCGCCCGCCTCTTCGAGGACGAGTGAACCAGCAGCTTGGTCCCAAATTTTTTCTTGATAATTCGGCATTTTTGGCGAAAGCAGACGCAGGATGATCTCACCCTCGCCCGCGGCGAGAACCGCGTATTTTGCTTGACTATCCATGCGGATGGGTTCAGCGGTTGAGCCAAGTGCGGAGGCAAACTCGTCTATTTTGCTCACATCCGTATGTCCGGATTCAAAGGAACGCATCAAACGGGCTTCGTTAGGCTTCGCGCGTGGGGAGACTTGAATCCGTTTCCAATCATTTTTCTCGAAATCAGCGATGCTCGTTAACCACGTCCCCTCCCCGCGGACTGCGACCGTCAGCGTCCCGCTCGCACCGAGATTGGGGCATCCGAGAACGCCGATTTGCACCTGCCCATCATCTATCAACGCCAACGCGACCGCATATTGGTCGCCGCGGATGAAGCCTTTTGTTCCATCAATCGGATCCAGCGTCCAGAAGCGTTTAGCGGGATCGGCGGCTCCGCGATCAATCCATTCACAAACGGTAGCAGGCTCGGTTTCAGGGACGAAGCGGGCGACATATCCCGTCACCTGTGCGAGGAGGTTTTCCGCTCCCTCCGCTTTGAGAACATCCGAAGCCTCTTCCCCGACCAAAACGGCATCGGGAAATGCTTGCAGGAGATGATAGGAAACGAGGGCTTGCGAGGCAAAATCCGCCACAGTGACGGGGGATTTATCGCCTTTGGTGAGGGCGTTTTTGGTAGATTCTTTCTGTACGGTTTGAACAAGTTGCGCCGCCTCTCGAACCGAATCGAGGGCAAATTTTATTTCGGGGTTGTTGATATTGAACATTGTTTTTTCCTTTTTGTTTATCCACGAAGTCACACAAAGAAACACGAAGATTTTAAGCGACGCTTCGCGTCGCTCGTGAAAAACTTAGTGAACTTCGTGTGACTTCGCGGGTTCTCTTATGTTAAAACGCCTGTAAGATCATACGCCATTGCGCCCGTAATCCGCACGGGGACAATATCGCCGATTTCGGCTTTCCCCTCAACGAAGACCAACCCGTCAATTTCTGGGGCATCGCGGTATGAGCGACCGATGACGATATTTTGCTCTTCGTCATAGCCTTCGATGAGGACATCCAAGGTTTTGCCGACATAAGATTGATTGATTTGAAGTGAGATATTTTGTTGAAACTCCATCAGGCGTTCCCAGCGTTCGGTTTTGGTCTCTTCAGAGATGGGATCGCCAAGCGGCTCGCTGGTGGTGCCGGGTTCAAAGGAAAAGGTGAACGCACCGACACGGTCGAAGCGCGTCTCTTCGAGGAAGTCGAGCAACGCCTGAAACTCCTCTTCGGTTTCGTCCGGATAGCCAACGATAAAAGTCGTGCGGATGGTCAGATTAGGGATGCGCTCGCGCATTTTAACGAGGGTTTCGCGTACCCAATCCATATTGGCGGGGCGTTTCATCCGTTTGAGGGTTTCAGGGTCAGCGTGTTGGAGAGGAATATCAAGATAGGGCAAAATTTGCGGACGCTCCGCCATCACGTCAATCAGGCGGTCAGTGATATAGCCGGGGTAAGCGTACATGACGCGAATCCAGTCAAGGTCGGGGAGCAAATCGGTCAATTCTTCGAGCAAAATGGCGAGCCCCTCTTTCATGCCAAGGTCATGACCGTAATCCGTAGTATCTTGGGCAATCAAAATCAACTCGCGTATGCCGTTTTCGACCAAAATCCGCGCTTCTTCGAGAATCGCTTCTTTCGGGCGACTAACCAGAGTCCCTTTGATGAGGGGAATCGAACAAAAAGCACAGGGACGGCGACACCCATCCGCAATTTTAAGATAGGCACTCGAACCGAAGACGTTGGAACGAATCACCCCATCGGGGTCTGCCCCGATTTTCTTCGCGTTTTCAGGCAAATGGTAGAGAATTTCGGGACGGTAATTATTCCGCATTTTGCGGAGTTTCTTGATTACGCTGACGATATCCATCCAGCGGCGCGTACCGAGAATCCCATCTACGGCGGGGACTTGCTCGGCAACCATTTCGCTAAAACGTTGCGAAAGACAGCCCGCGGCAATTAACAATTGTCCATCTTCTTTTTCTGCGGCGAGTTCTTGCAAAACTTCAATCGATTCAGCGCGGGCGGAGTCTATAAATCCGCAAGTATTAACAATCAGCACATCGGCGAGAGCGGGATCTTCGGAGGCACTGTAGCCATCCGCAAGGAGAAGCTGTGCCATCGAATCCGAATCTACCGTATTTTTAGCACAGCCGAGTGAAACGAGGTGAAAGGTATTTTCTTTCATAATTTTTTGTGTTCCGTTTTGCGTATTGCGTAAAACGTGTGTCGTAAAATCGTATCATCTCAATAATTAGGAGAGATTTCCGAAATTACTAAAATCATTACGAAATACGCAATACTTTTTTATCCGCCCGTTGCCGTTTTGACAATCGTGGGCGTGCGGGAGGGAGTCGGTGAGGGCGTTATCGTTGGGGTTGGGGTTTCG
Source organism: Anaerolineales bacterium (assembly GCA_029933275.1). Taxonomy (GTDB): domain Bacteria; phylum Chloroflexota; class Anaerolineae; order Anaerolineales; family Villigracilaceae; genus Desulfolinea. The sequence goes on from JAOZOM010000057.1 coordinate 8,743, forward strand.
GTAACAGGCAAAGTTGGGGTGATAGTTGGGGTTAAAATCGCGCGCGCTCCATAAATCCGTTGAATTACTTCGCCAAATCCGCCCAAAACGCCCATATCTTGTTGATTATACGCAATTCGCACACCTGCACCATTCGCCACCAAAATTTCTACCGATTCGTTTCCTTCATAAACAAAAGTTGCATTCGGTTTGGTGCGCCCCTCAAAAACGACTTCCCCATCCACGCTGACGCGCATCCAAGTACGCTCTAAAATCGTTACCAAAACTTGCACACCTGAAAAATTACTGTCGGGGAGAACCTCCTCGATAGGCACATCTGTCCCCGCCGCGAGGTCAGGCGCGGGGGTATTCACCATCACTGTCGGCGTGACCGTGCTAGCAACGCTCATCGTGGGCGTGGTCATCAACACCTCTGCAATTGAAGGGGCAGTCGCCTCCACTTCTGTCACGATGCGACTTTTGGCGATGCGTCCCAAACCCCAAATTGAAAAAGCGATTAGCAGAGCTGCCATCCCCGCGCCAAAAATCAAATCGGGGGCAACGAAACTACCTAGCGAAAAACGGCGTTTTTTCTTCGGCGTTCCAGCAAAAGATTCTGCTTCCAAATGCCGCTCCACACGTTGCGCCTGCAATCCCTCCGCAAAACGGATTAAGAGCGCATCGGTATCTAAATCAAGAAAATCGGCATAATTGCTCAACATGCCGCGCGTCTGCACGGACGAGGGCAACGCACTAAAATCGCCCGCTTCGAGCGCGGCTAAATAACGCGGTCGCAGATGGAGATGCCCCTCGATCTCTTCGTAGGTGAGACTAAGCATCTCGCGTCGTTCGCACAATGTTGCGCCGATGGATGCAAATATGATTTGGGATTCTTCGGTCGGTTGGGATAGTTCAGGCTGAGGTTTTTCTTCGATATCAGGCTTTGGGGAACGCGCGTCTTTTTGGCTTGATTCCGCTATGGGGGCAGATTCTGTCTCAGTCACAGGAGCAGGCTCAGGGCTTGCGAGCGATTCGGAGAGGCGATGTTGAAAGCGTTCCCATAAGGTTTCAGAATCCGATTCTGCTGAAGCTGGCTCTGAATCCGCATCCACAGGCTCGGTTTTCTCAATCATTTCTTCCACTTTTTGGAAGTTTGCTGCGTTTTCAGTCTCGCTATTGTGCAATTCTGCGAGGAGAGCGTCAAGATCAAGGTTGAGATATTGAGCATAGAGACGCAAAAAACCGCGCCCCTGCACCGGCGAGGGCATGATTGAGAAATCATCGGCTTCGAGGGCTTCGAGGTATTTCAGGCGGATATGCGTGTTTTCAAAGACATCCTCGAGGCTGAGATTGCGGTCGAGACGGGCGTTTTTGAGTTGCTGACCAATGGTTGAAGGCATAATTAAGGAAAATCACCGATTCCCC
>JAOZOM010000272.1 GCA_029933275.1 Anaerolineales bacterium
AGTAAATCTATTTAATAATCGCCTGCGATGCCCAAGCAAAAAGTCTTGCAGGGATAAAACTGAGGAGTACCGTAAGAATGGCAATTACACCCCAAGTTAGATTAAGCCATGATTCGGAAGTGGTCTTCGGCTCGCCTTCTTTCATATACATAATCACGACTACGCGAAGATAATAGAAAGCGGAAATGAGCGAAGTAAGAACACCGATGATCGCCAGCCAAATAAAGCCACCTTCAACGACAACGCGGAAGAGATAGAGTTTGCCAACCAAGCCCAATGTCGGCGGGATGCCAGCTAAGGAGAGCATGAAGATGGTCATCGCCGCCGCCATGAGCGGATTTGAGCGTCCTAATCCAGCGTAATCGTCTAATAATAACCCTTCACCATTTTTCTTTTCGAGGGCGATTACGATGCCCCAAGAGCCGAAGTTGGTCAGGGCGTAGGTAAGCAGATAGAAAAGACCGGCGGCAATTGCATCTTGCGTGAGGGCGGGATTGCCGAAAGCGACAAATGCCATCAAGATATAACCGGCGTGGGCGATGCTGGAGTATGCCAACATGCGTTTGATATTTTTCTGCGAAACAGCGACTACGTTCCCAACTATCATTGTGAGGGCTGCCAACACCGCAAGAACAGGAGTCAAATCAGTAGCGAGGGAGGGAAAAGCGATGGAGAAAACTCTCATCAATGCAGAAAAACCGGCGATTTTTGCGCCAGCCGCCATAAAAGCGGTCACGGAGGTCGGTGCGCCTTGATAGACATCTGGTGTCCACATGTGGAAGGGAACAGCAGCGACTTTGAAGGCAAATCCGACTAAGATGAGGGCTGAGCCAGCCAGCAAAAGCGTGATATTGGCTGTTCCAGCAGTCACGGCAGCGGCAACTCCGGCAATAGCGGTGGTTTGGGTTGCGCCAAAGACGAGGGCAATCCCATAGACCACAAATCCGCCAGAAAATGCACCCAGTAGGAAGTATTTAATGCCCGCTTCTTCGGATTTCGGGTTGGTATTCGCGAAGGCGGCTAAAACATAGAGTGGAATAGAAAGCAATTCGAGAGCAAGGAAGACCACGATTAAATCGGCAGCCTGCGCCATCAGCATCATGCCGACTACGCTAAAGAGCATCAGCGAATAGTATTCGCCGCGTTCGATGCCCATACGTTTGAGATAGCCATAAGCAAGAGCAATCCCCATCAGACCGGTGAAAAGGAGTAGGACATTGATGAAGGTCGAAAAACCATCGAGTACAACCATCCCGTTGAAGCCAAGACTGGTCTGGCTACTCTGAGAGAGGGTTAATCCCATCGTTAAGGCTAACCCTGTCGCCGCGAGGAGGGCGGTCAGCCCCTTACGTTCTTTGGCGATGAAAAGATCCACCAAAAGCAACGCAATAGCCCAGACTGTCAGGACAATAATGGGGAGAAGTGTGTAAAAATCGGCTTGGTTCATATATTATTCTCTCCTACAAAGGAGGATGTTTATGTGTCAAGTAATTATGTGCCATGCGTTTAAGTTTTTACTTGACATATGAATACATGACACGTCAACATATTTTTAGTGCATCGCCGCTTGTAAAATGACTACAAGATTATCAACGGTGGGCGCAATCAGCGCAAAGAAAGGTTTCGGGTAGAGACCAATCCAGAAGATGAGGACAAGGATCGGGGCAACGGTGAGGATTTCGCGAGTGCTGAGGTCACGAAGAGCGTGTCCATGCTCTTTGACGGTCTGAACAATCGTGCCTTCTGGACCGAGGAATATCTTCTGGAACATATAAAGCATATAGATTGCCGCCAAAATAACACCGATGGCGGCAAGCCCTGCATACCATGAAGAACCTATCGCCTCTGAACCAAATGCACCGAGCAAAATGGTGAATTCGCCAACAAAGCCGTTGAGTCCAGGCAACCCCATTGAAGAGAGCGTCACGACCAGCATCACAGAGCCGTAAATCGGCACGACTTTCCATAATCCGCCATAAACATCAAATTCACGGGTGTGAGTCTGCTCGTAAATCATCCCAACCAAGAGAAATAATGCGCCGGTGCTAAGACCGTGATTGATCATCTGCAAGATGCCGCCTTGAATACCCTGTGAATTGAGGGCAAAAAGACCAAGCATCACGAAGCCTAAGTGACTGATAGAGGAATATGCAACCAATTTCTTAATATCTTTCTGATAATAAGAAACGATTGCGCCGTAAATAATACCGACAACGGCTAATCCTGCCATCATCGGGGCAAAGTGAACGGCGGCTTTCGGAAAGAGCGGTAAATTAAAGCGTACGAAGCCGTAAGTTCCCATTTTAAGCATCACACCAGCCAAAATCACCGAACCGGCGGTTGGCGCCTGAACGTGAGCATCGGGCAACCAAGAGTGAAGGGGCCACATCGGGACTTTGATCGCAAAAGCAATCGCAAAAGCGAGGAAAAGCCAAGTTTGGACACCCGCGGGAATGCCACCCATCGCAATCAAATCGGGAACAGAGAAGGTGCCTTGATTAATCCCCAACCACAAAATAGCCAGAAGCATCAATAATGAGCCCGACATTGTGTAGAGGAAGAATTTAATCGAAGCATAAATCCGTTGAGGACCACCCCAA
>JAOZOM010000273.1 GCA_029933275.1 Anaerolineales bacterium
CGAGAATCGCAGTCGTGTTTTTACGGGTCGCCTGAAAAAACAATTCAGGCGCAGGAGTAAAGGTAACTTCTACGGGGAAATCAATTTTCTCTTGAACTTTGCTGGTAGAAAGAAGCAGGTCTGAGCGCATCCGATTATTGAGAATAACAAGCACTTTCTCTTTTTCGATTCCTAAGTCAAGTAGGTTTTCTAATAATATTTTTGTCTGAGAGATGGAGTTATCGAAAGCCTCGGCAAGAACGATAATCTGGTCACATTGCGGGAGCAAGGCTTGGCTCAAGCCAGGTAAACCAGAGCCGAAATCGAGAATCAAAAAGTGAGCCAGAGAACTAAGTTGTGAACAAATCTCTTTGCTCTGTGCAACCATATTATTAAGTGTCATATCTCTCGGTTGTTCAGACGCGGCTAATAAATGCAATCCCGTTTCGTGTTCGAGGAGAGCATTTTTAACTTTCTCTAAGGTAATCTCTTCGGCATTATCTCTCAGGAGTGAAGTTAAACCATCCAGTTTTTCAAACCCTAAATCCCTGCCTATTGTCCCTTTACCGGAAATCATTTCTACAATAATAGTCTCTTCGCCCAGATTTGCGCTTAAGAAACTTCCCAAATTTAAGGCGATGGAAGAAACGCCCAAACCGCCGCGCGCGCTAATCACGCCAACGGTAAATGCCTTTTTTTCCATAAACGCGGTTTCTTTTTTATCAACCTTGACGGAACGAGAAAGGAGAGATTTCACATGCGCATGAAGTTCTGCGGGGTGGGTAGGTTTGGTTAAATAATCATCAGCTCCAGCTTCAAAGCCTGTCACTTTATCGTCAAGCAAGGCTTTTGCCGTAAACATCAAAATCGGGATACCGGCTGTTTCAGGGTTCTGCCTTAACCTACGGGCAACCTCATAGCCATCCATCTGCGGCATCATCACGTCTAATAAAATCAGGTCGGGGATTTCTTCTTGCACTTTGAGCAAACCTTGTTTTCCATTATTAGCCGCCGCGATTCGATAGCCTTGTTTTTGGAGCATTAGACCAACGAGTCGAAGTGTATCAAGATCGTCGTCAATAATTAATATTTTTTCTGTCATGGGGTTTTTCCTTATCTATCGGTAGATAAAGTCTAGCATAAAGGTATGCTTACAGCAAGAAGACTAAATTCCTATCCCCAAGCCTTCTCTCATTCCCCAATTTCCCGTTTCCTTTATCCATCCAGCCATTGATAATAGCCTAAAAACCCTTTTGCTTCCAACCATTTCAGCGGCTCAGGTGGCATCATCTTGCGGAGTGGATAATCGGCATAAGAAGTGTCTTGCCAACCATGCTCTCGTCCTCGAAACATATCCGCAATCACGCGCCCAAACATAAACGATAAATTCACCCCATGTCCGTTATACGCCAGCGCGTAGTAGATATTTTCATAATCGCCCATCACCCCGACTGTCTCATATTCGTCAAAAGTAACCCCCAAAATCCCGTCCCAAATATATTCAAACGAGACATCCTTTAACGCGGGGTAAATCCTGCTGACCTCCTCACTAAGCATCGCCGAGATGCGGATCATATCGCCTTCAAAATGCAGATCGTTGTTGAAGTAATACGCCGCGTTCCCGCCGCCGACCACAATCCGATTATCGGGAGTCAAAACAAGGTGATAGAGAAATTTTCGCGAATCATAAAAAGGCAACCGACTATTCCAACCGATCTCTGCCAATTTTTCTTCGCTCAAAGGTGCGGTCGCAGCAACCTGCGTGTGGATGGGGATAAGTTGATGTTTAAAATATCCCAGTTTGGATGAATACGCGTTAGTCGCCAAAACAATATCCTTCGCCAAAACCTGATACGCCCCCACACTCAAGCGGATTATCTTCCCCTCCTTAATTTCCATCACCTGCGAATTCTCGTAAATTTGCACTCCCAACGCTTCTGCAGATTTTTTCAATAAGCGGATTAACTTCATCGCGTGAACACTGCCGCCGTTGGGATCATAAACCGCGCCAGAGTAAACATCCGTCCCGAGTTCGCTCGTGGTTTTGGCTTGCTCCCAATACTCCAACGGGATGCCCATCCCCTGCGCCTGCGCGACGTAATTGCGGTAATAATCCAAATCTTCTTCCTGCAAAATCGCGTAAACGTAGCCATCTAGCCGAAGGTCGCAATCTGTCTCGCTGGCTTCGACAAAACGCGCCAACTCCTTCATACTTTTCACAGTGAGCTCATAAGTCCATTTATGCGTCTCCGCATCATAATCAATTTGCATCGTTTCGGGACCAGTCTGCGGCAAGACCATCCCGCCATTGCGACCGGACGCGCCATGTCCCGTCTCTTTTGCCTCCAAAACCACAATCTTAAGCTCCGGCATCACCTTTGCCAAATGATACGCGGTCGCCAACCCCGTATACCCGCCCCCAATGATCGCCACGTCCACATCCAAATTCTCCGCAAGAGCGGGATTCGCCTTCGGTTGTGCCTCTGCCCAATAACTATCATTCGGGTCAAAAAAAGTCTCTTCCTTAAAGACCAGAGGAACGCCCACCAATGTAGCGGCAGTCCCTCCCGCCACCACTCCGGCAACCTTAAGAAAATCTCTTCTGGATACTTTCTTTTTG